>NZ_SPPA01000002.1:0-170007 GCF_004569585.1 Muribacter muris
CATAAAATAAAGAGAAAAGACAACAAACATCATCACCGATTTTCCTGATGGTCATAATGCTGTGGACCCACCTGATTCCATTCCGAACTCAGAAGTGAAACGCAGAGATGCCGATGGTAGTGTGGGGCTTCCCCATGTGAGAGTAGGGCACCATCAGGGTATTAATTAAAGCAAGAAAGCAAAAACAGAGTAGAGACCCCCGAGCTGAAGAGCTTGGGGGTTTTGCGTTTAGGCAAACATAATAAAAAATAGAGAAATGTGTCGGGCGTGCCACGCTGGCGTCCGTTAATGTCAATTCGATAAAACAATAATAATTTGCAAGAGAATTAGAAAGGGGACGCCGGTATAGCGTCCCTTGTATATCTAAATTAAGTTATACTCAGCAACATAACCCGTTATCGGCATCTCGTTGTGTCCCTCGAAAGCACTTCGTCCCGTAGCTTAGAGAGCCGATAACATTCATCACAAAAACCGTACAGTTGCACGCATAGCACCCGAATACAAGGCAGGTTACGATGAACGAACAAATTTACTGTGGTATAGATGTTGCCAAACGCCATTTTGTTGTGGGATTAAGCGGTCGCAAGCAGACCAAAACCTTTACTCACCATCCCAAAGGGATTCAACAGGCGGTCGAATACCTGCAAAAATCCGCAAATGTGGACTTAATCGTCCTTGAAAGCACAGGCGGGCTGGAAATCCCGCTTGCCAAAGCCCTTTATCGTGCGGACTTTCGCGTGGTGATTGTAAATCCTCGCCAAACGCATCTGTTTTCCCTCTCTAAATCCTTGGCGAAAACCGATGCCAAAGACGCCAAAATGCCGGCATCATACGCTCAAATGTGGGTGTTATGCAGCGAGGTTGAAACACACTTTTATACACCTCCAACACCTGATCAGGTGCAGTTGGGAGCCCTTGTGCTACGCCGTACGCAGCTTGTGGCAATGCGGGTAGCGGAGAAAAACCGCGCTTGGCGATTATCCACAACAGCCGAAAGGCGAGTGTCGAACAGCTCATCGCCCATTTTAACCGCCTCATTGCCGAGTTGAAAAACGCTATTGCACAAGTCACCTTAGCCTTTGACGACAAGGCAAAAAAGTTTAAAGACATCAAAGGCATCGGACCGATAACGACGGCGACTTTGGTGTCAATGTTACCCGAACTGGGGCAGCTTAAGTACAAGCAAATCGCTTCGCTGGTGGGTGTCGCGCCGCACCCGAAAGAGAGTGGAACACCAAGTGGAAAAGCCGTTGCTCAGGCGGTCGCAAAGCGGTTCGCAACGTGTTATATCACGCAGCCAATGTCGCCCGACAACACGAACCCAAATTCAACGCATTTTATGAACGCCTACGGGCAAAAGGCAAGCCCTTTAAAGTGGCGCTTAATGCCTGTATGCGTAAACTTTTGACCGTGATTAACGCCATCATCCGTGATGGCTCACAGTGGCAGCCTCTGGCTGTTTAATTAACGAATATGTCTCTTTCCAAGAGTTTGGGGGATACAGTTGCTACGGATTTTATTGTCAGTCTTTATTTTAAGCTGAGTTTAGTCATCACTATCTCACCGCATTCACGATTATTTACCGCATTTTACTTCTCCTCTTTTAGCTCATTCTCTCTTTAAATTCCCATATCCAATCCACCACAATCGGTTGATTTTAGGCATAATTTTGCAAAAACTAACTATTGTACAATAGTTTCGCTTTTCTCTTGCAGAGAAAAGTAAATTCTGCTAAACAATATTTTCGAATAGGAAATAATATTCCTAAATTTTTAGGATAGGAAATTATTAGGCAATTTTATCTTAGATTTATTTAAAATATTTTAATCTTCCTCTATCACTTAGCTATTTTATAAAAGCTAGTTTCTACTACAACTCGACCCTATTCCCAATATCTTTTAATTTTGCATATTGTTCGATTAGACGAGGGCTGTCGTCTAGGCTAATGGCAAATGTCCATAAATAAGTCATTACCGAATAAATATGTCCTGCATTGATATTTGCTGTATTAACCATTAACGTTATTGCGATGGCAAATAATAGTGCCACAGAAAATCCAATGTATAAAAAGTTTAAGGCTTCTCGGTTAGAAATTAAAATTCTTAATTTTGCCATTAGTTGATAATGTTTATTTAAACGCACTTCGCTGGCTTTATCAATCAATCCGACTTCTTTTTCAAGGCGATTATTTAATTTGAAATAAAGGCGATCAATTTTTTGAACCCATTTTGGAATAAATAAAGCAAAGATGATTAAAATAATCAAACTGGCAATGCCGACCCAAAATTCAATCAGTAATAACATCATTACAGCCCCGAAAATAGAGACGATAGAGGTAATAAAAGTCGGTAAATGGTTTTCAAAAAAATCAACAAATTCTCTGGATAGAGTAACCCGTGCGGTAACGGCAGAATGGCTTTTGCCCTGTGTGCGTTGATTTAAAATGATCGGCACGGCGAGTTCCGAGTAAATTTTGGCGAATGTTTGGGTATCGACTTTACGCCGAGATGCGCCGATAACCCAAATCATCAATACCACAAAGGCATAGCTCAAGGCTTTAAGCTGCTCGCCTTGTATAATGGCGTTGATTGAAAAGCCCGCAAAAATCGGATAGGTCAGCAATAATAGATTTTCAATAGCAACTAAGGAAAAGGTCATTGCTAATTTTTTATGATAGGTTGCCGCAATCTGCTTTAATACACACCACATTTGAACTCCCGTTTGGTGAAGAGGTAAAAAACTGCTAGAGTGTAAAGGTTAAACCAACTTTAAGGTCAAATGCTTTTTTCATTAGGGGGAGACATAATGACTAAATTGATGACATTACACCAAGTCGCCGAATTATTGGCTATTCCGCCATCGACATTGCGTTATTGGGATAAACAAGGCTTAATTCAATTAAGCCGTGGTGCAAATCATTATCGGCAAATATCACTGCATAATTTAGTTAATATTATTGATGTGATGCAATTTCGAGAGATGGATATTTCGATTGAACAAGTAAAACAAACGCCGCTAATGGACGAAACGGCACTTCTTGCACTATTAGCGGAAAATAAAACCAAATTAACACAGAAGATTAAAGCCATAAAGCAGATCATTCATAAAATAGAATTAAAACAGCGGGCATTAAATCGTGTAATGGCGTTAAAAAATCACTCGCTCATTAGCGAATATAAACAATTAGGTACGATTTATCAGGCGGATTTAGATTACGCTTTCGATATTCAGGGCTATTTATCCCCCTTTCAGTCGGCAGATATTTATTATCCGAGCAATTTGGATCACGAAATCGCAGGAATGTTTTGCCCAAGCCGCTCGAAAATCATTTTGCGGGAGGCAGATAACCAACCCCGCCTCTGTTTAACGGGGCTGATGTATCGAGATAATCTGACGGGCGAGCATAATTTGGCTGAATTATGCCATACCGCTGTGGCAATGGGCTACCAAGTGGAACAGGTGATCAGCCAGTTTTTAGCGTTTGCCAATAATCAGGAAAGCGGCTTACGGGATTATTTTGAAGTTTGGCTAATGGTTGAAGAGCGTCAAACTGCTCAATAGCCCCGTAGTCTAAGTCATATTCACGACTCATCAACTTCTCGGCGGTACGGAATACTGCTTTGCGCCCCCCGCCGAGTAACAGAAAGGGCGGCGGCTTTTTGAGCAAATTTTACCGCTTCGATCATTGATTTGCCTTCCAGCAGTGCTGTAACTAACCCGCCGTTGAAGGTGTCGCCGGCAGCAGTGGTGTCAATCGCATTCACTTTAAAGCCGGCAATGTGCTGCCCTTGCCCTTTTTCGCTTAAATAGACGCCTTTTGCCCCTAATGTGATGATGACGGTAGCGATCCCTTTTTGGTGAAAAACGTGAGCGGCTTGGCAAGCGGTCAGTTCATCGACAATTTTTACACCGGTCAGGATTTCGGTTTCCGTTTCGTTTGGCGTGATAATGTCGATTTGTGCG
This sequence comes from Muribacter muris, assembly GCF_004569585.1. NCBI lineage: Bacteria > Pseudomonadati > Pseudomonadota > Gammaproteobacteria > Pasteurellales > Pasteurellaceae > Muribacter > Muribacter muris. The sequence continues at coordinate 3,964 of NZ_SPPA01000002.1, forward strand.
AGCAAACTGTCTGGCAACGGACGGGCAGGCGCAGGGTTGAGTACTACGGTTGTACCTGCCTGTTTTGCAAATTGTGCGGCGGATTCAACCGCTTGCAACGGGGTTTCAAGCTGGGTTAATAATATTGCTGATGTCGCAATCTGCGTTTGATAGGCACGGATTTTCTCCTCTGTCAGATCGGCGTTTGCACCCGCGGCAATCACAATGCTGTTTTCGCCGGAATCGGCAACTTGGATCATCGCCAGCCCGGTGCTTTGGTTCGGCACGGTCGTAATCGTGTCGGTGCGAATGCCGTCATCGGCAAAGGCTTGTTTCATTGTTTGCCCGATGGCATCATCGCCAATCGCCCCGATAAACTGCACTTCTGCCCCTAAGCGTGCCGCTGCGACCGCCTGATTTGCGCCTTTGCCGCCGTAGGCAAGGTGGAAATTTCTGCCCTGCAACGTTTCGCCTGCACCGGCAAAGTAGGAGACTTGAATCACATAATCGACATTGATGCTGCCGATCACGCAGAGTGTTTTTTTATTCATAACAACCTCAAAACACGGTCGTTGCGTCAAAATTCCGCTCTTATGTCGCTGTTGCACAAGATTGGTGCACCTCACCAGTACCTGTTTCATAACACCTTGAAATGTATCACGAATACCGGCGAGGTATCCTAGATTGCGGTTAAACTATCCGCTTTTGTGTGCGACATAATGTCGAAAAATCGGCTCAAACCGACCGCTTGCGTTAATTTACTGGGTGATGATTTTTAACGGCACAGGAATATGGCTTTCAACCGCTTCGCCTTTGATGATTTTATCGGCGATTTCGACCCCTAGTGTCCCGATTTTTTCAGGTTGCTGGGCGATAGTCGCGGCTAAATGTCCGCTTTTTGCCGCTTGGACGGCATCGTCCGAGCCGTCAAAACCGACCACGATCATTGATTTGCCCGCACTTTTAATTGCCCGCAATGCACCGAGTGCCATTTCATCATTTTGCGCAAAGACCGCTTTGGCACTACCGTGGCTGGCGAGTAGGTTTTCCATTACATTTAATCCTTTGGTGCGATCGAAATCGGCAGGTTGGCTGGCAAGCAGTTTAAATTGGTGAGCGGCAACCGCTTGTTGAAAGCCCTCGCCACGCTCGCGGGCGGCGGATGTGCCGGCAATTCCTTCCAGTTGGATCACATCGGCATTTTTGCCGACTTTCTCGGCGATGAAATCCCCCGCCATTTTGCCGCCCGCCACGTTATCTGAAGCAATATGGCTGACGACAGTGCCTTTATTTGCCCCTCTGTCTAGGGTAATCACCGGAATATGATTGCGGTTTGCCACAGCGACAGCGTTGCCGACTGCTTCGGAGTCAGTCGGGTTAATCAGCAGCACTTTTGCGCCCCGTACACTGACATCTTCCACATTTGCCAGCTCTTTTGCGGGATTATTTTGGGAATCCAAGACAATCAAGTGATAGCCCAGTTCATTAGCTTTTTGCTCCGCCCCCTCTTTCAAGGTAACAAAAAACGGGTTATCCAGTGTTGAAATCGCAAGGGCGATCGTGTCTTTAGCCATTACCGAACTGCTCAATGCCAAGCCTAGTGAGAGAGCGAGCGTTGTTAATTTTTTCATAGAAATCTCCTGTGGGTTAAGAAAAGTTAGCCGCATTGTAGGCTAACGGGAGGTTTGACGACCGATATAGTTATCTAAAATAACGGCTGCCAGAATAACCAAGGCTTTTGCGACTAATTGATAGTAAGAGTCAATATCCAGTAAATTCAAGGCGTTACTCAAGAAGCCGATAATCAGCGCACCGATTAACGTGCCGAAAATTCGCCCTTTACCGCCCATTAAACTGGTGCCGCCGACCACGACAGCGGCGATAGCGTCAAGCTCGTAGCCCGTGCCGGCGGTTGGTTGGGCAGAACCGAGCCGAGAGGTAACGATTAGCCCAGCCAAAGCAGCCAGCATTCCGCTCACCGCAAACACAAACAGTTTTACCCGATGGATGTTAATGCCGGAGAGTGCGGTTGCCGCTTCGTTACCGCCTAGCGCATAGATATAACGCCCGATGCGGGTTTGGCTTAAAATAAATCCGCCGAGGGCGAATAGGATGAACATCAGCCAGACCGGCACAGGCACACCTAGCCAAACGCCCGAACCGATTTCGGCAAAGCGGTCGGCGGTGTCGGAAAAACCGGTACTGATCGGGCGGCCGCCCATATAGATCATCGTGATCCCGCGCAGAAGCAGCATTGTGATTAAGGTTGCCATAAAGGCTTGTACTTTACCGAACGCAACCAATACGCCGTTTATTGCCCCGATTGCCGCCCCGAAGCAGAGCACTAACGGCACAACCAACCAAACGGGCAGATCGAACCCGATAAGCGTTGCCGCCACCGCGCCGGTTAATGCCAATACCGAGCCGACCGATAAATCAATGCCGGCAACCAAAATGACAAAGGTCATTCCAATCGCAATAATGGCATTGACGGAGGTTTGGCGTAAAATGTTGAGTAGATTATCAAGGCTGAAAAAATTCGGGTTGAGGCTTGACACAACCGCAATCAGCAGGATTAACGCAATCACCGAGCGTTGTGCGATCAATCGCTGTTTTAATGTATTCATTTGTAAAAATCTCCCTTTAACAGACCGCTTGTTTGCCGATTGCCGCTGCCAATAGACATTCTTGGCTGGCTTGCTTGCGGTCAAATTCTGCACAAATTCGCCCCTCGTGCATCACTAAAATTCGGTCGGACATTCCCAGTACCTCCGGCATATCCGAAGAGACTAAAATAATGCTCAACCCTTGTGTTTTAAATTGGTTGATGAGTTGGTAAATCTCTTTTTTTGCCCCGACATCTACGCCACGGGTCGGCTCGTCTAAAATCAGGACGGCGGGTTGCGTCATTAGACCTTTCGCAATCGCCACTTTTTGTTGATTACCGCCGGATAATTCGCCGATTTGCTTGTCGGCATTTGGGGTTTTAATATTGAATAAACGGATAAATTCTGCGACTTTGCTCTGTTCTTGCGGCTGATTGATACGCCCCCAGTGCGACAATGCCGTTAGGGCGGTCAAAGACATATTCTCTTTCACCGACATTCCTAAAATAAGCCCGTCGCCCTTGCGATCTTCGGAAATATAGACAATGCCGTTTTGCAGCCCGCCTTGTGCGCTGTGATGATGCAGAGGTTGCCCGTCTAAGCAGAGCGTGCCTCTCGTACGGGGTAATGCACCGTAAATCAGCTTCATCAGCTCGGTTCGCCCTGCCCCCATCAGCCCCGAAATCCCTAAAATTTCGCCGGCGTGCAGAGTAAAGCTTGCGTTTTCAACCCCCGCACCGCTGAGGTGATTAACCTGAAGCCGCACCTTGCCTTTCGGCTGCGGCAAATAGAGGTACTGTTCCTCCAGTTTACGCCCGACCATCATCTCGATGAGTTCATCTTCGGTGAGATCCGCCACCGCTTTTTCGCCGATAAATTGCCCGTCTCGCAGCACGGTTACGGCATCGCAGATGTGGAAAATTTCTTGAAGGCGGTGCGAAATATAGACAATACCACGCCCTTCCGATTTCAGTTCCTGAATAACGCTGAACAGCGCTTCGGTTTCGGTATCGGTTAAGGCATCGGTCGGCTCGTCCATAATGATGACGTGGGATTCAAAACTTAACGCCTTGGCAATTTCCACCATTTGCTGCTCGCCAATGGAGAGTTCGCTTGCAAGGGTGCGGCTGGAGCGGGTAACGCCCAAGCGGGCTAACAAGCGGTCGGATTCCGCATACATTTTGCCCCAATCAATACCGCCCCATCGGTGCGTAAATTCCCGCCCTAAGAAAATATTTTCGGCAATGGAGAGATTACCCAAAATATTCAACTCTTGGTGAATAATGCTCAAACCGGCTTCCTGAGAGGCTTTAGGGTTGGCAAAATTCACCGCTTGCCCTAAGTAATGGATTGTGCCGGCATCACGGCTGTAAATGCCGGTGAGGATTTTCATTAAGGTCGATTTACCCGCACCATTTTCCCCCATCAACGCCATTACTTGTCCGGCATAGACATTCAAGCAGGCATTTTTCAAGGCTTGTACACCGGGGAAGGCTTTATCTATCCCCTTGATTTGTAATAAGGTTTTCATTTTAACCCTCTAAAACGGCACACCCGAATACAACACCACATTGGCATAAGGCGAGCATTCCCCCGTGCGCACCACCGCTCTCGCTTGGCGGCTGTTTTGCTTAAATTGGCTATGGGGCAGGTATTCCACGGCAATCGCGTTGCCTTGCGCACGCCCTGTTTGCTCAATAAGTTGGAGCAGTTCGGCTTCAATGTGCGGATTTGCCTGCTTAATTTCGTCGGCAAGTTGGATTTTCTCCACAAACAATTCCGATAACACCGCCTTTACAGTGGATAAAAAATCGGGAATGCCTTGGGTTAATGCCAAATCAATGGTTTGTTGCCCAACGGCGATCGGTAAACCCGCATCGCAAATAACCAAACTGTCGGTATGCCCCATTTTTGCGATCACTGCCGAAAGCGAGGAATTTAAAAGCGCAGTTTTTTTCATCTCCATTGTCCTTATGATAATTTTCGATCTTATCGAAACGTTTCGATAGCAAAAGATTAAAAAAATCCGTTTAAAAAGACAAACGGATTTTGTTGAAAATGTGAGGTAGTTCAAAAAATTTTTGCGATAAATATGCTTGTTTCTCTTTTTTTAAAAAGAGAGAACTTGATTTACGATGTCTTGAGCGGTCAATCCGTATTCTTGCATCAGGAACGCTTGTGTACCGACTTGCCCATAACGTTGGCGGATACCAATTCGGCGCAACGGGGTTGGGTAGTGTTCGCTTAAAACTTCTGCCACTGCCGAGCCTAAACCGTTTTGGATACTGTGATTTTCACAGGTTACGATTTTTCTGGTGAGTTTGGCATAGTGAAGGATTGTGTCTTCATCAATAGGTTTAAGGGTAAACATATCAATAACCGTTGCCTGAATGCCGTGTTGTGTCAGCAAATCGGCAGCTTGTAGTGCTTCTGCAACCATTATGCCGTTAGCAATCAGTGTAACATCATTACCTTGCCGTAGCACTTTCGCTTGACCAATGTGAAAAGATTCATTCTCGGGATAAATGGTTACCGCTTTTTTACGGCTTGTACGTACCCAGTAGAACCCGTTGAGATCGATAAGTTGATTGATGATATTAGCCATCATCGTGCCATCGGTGATTTCTAAGACGGTTGCATTCGCAAGCCCTCTTACAATGCCCATATCTTCAAAAGACATATGCGTACCGCCGTTATACAAGGCGGTAATACCGGCATCGGAGGCAATGACTTTAACATTTGCTTGCTGGTAATCTAACGACATAAAGAGTTGATCAAAACAACGGCGGCTGGCAAAGGCGGTGAAACTATGGACAAAAGGAATATGCCCTGCTAAGGATAATCCGGCTGCGATCCCAACCATATTGGCTTCCATAATCCCGCAGTTGATAACTTGATGAGGCAATACTTTCTGCACTTTGTCCATTGTTAAACAGCTCATTAGATCGGCATCTAATTGGATAACAAGCGGTTGGTTTTCCATTCGTTTTTGCAATGTTTCAGCGTAAATTTGCCGCATTTCCTTTTCATCATAGTGCTGCATTTTTTGCCTCCAAGGTTTGAATGGCTGAATGGATCTCTTGTCGATGCTCTGACGTGAGACGTAAATGATGGCAATTTGCCAAGTTTTCTAAATAAGGGACGCCTTGACCTTTTTTACTCTCTAAGATAACGATAACCGGTTTATCGTATGTGTGGATATTGGAGAGTGTGCGGTAGAGATTAGGTATATCGTCCCCTTGTATGGTTTCAACTGCAAAGCCGAAGGCGGAGAATTTAGCGCGTAAATCCAACGGATTGATAATATCCGCTAAATAGCCGTCAAGCTGCTGCTGATTGAAATCGACAATTACACAAAGATTGCGTAATTGATGATGGGCGATAAATTGAAAGGCTTCCCAGCATTGTCCTTCGTTCAATTCGCCGTCTCCCACGATACAGAATGTACGGTTGGGTAATTGGCGTAAGTGATGGGAAAGGGCAATACCTGTTGCAATTGAGATCCCTTGCCCTAATGATCCGGTGGTGGCATCAACCCCTAAGGTTTTTAATCTATCGGGGTGGCTCGGCAGATTTGTACCGTTTTGGTTTAGCGTGAGTAACTGTTCAAGGGGGAAATAGCCTTTTAATGCAAGCGTAGCATAAAGTGCCGGACCGGCGTGCCCCTTAGATAGCACAAAGAAATCACGTGCTTGCCAAGTTGGATTTTGCGGATCAATTTTCATAACGCCGCCGTAAAGCACCGCTAATACTTCGACAATAGATAGACTGCCGCCAAAATGCCCAAATCCTAAATGCAGTAGGGATTTTAACGTTTCAATGCGAATTTGATTGGCAAAGCGTGATAAGGTCGTATTTTTATCCATTGAACTAAACCTCTTTTATCGGTTTTTTCACCGCATAGTTATAGCCGACTAATAACACAAAAATCCCAACGATAATACCGGTGATAATCTCTTTAGACAGATACTGTGCCATATAACCTAACAGGATTCCCACCCCGCCAAAATCGGCGTCCGAAAAAGTGGTATTTGCAAAGCCGAGAGAACCTAGCACTGGTAATAGAAACACCGGAAGGAACGTAATTAACAACCCTTGGGCAAATGCACCGCACATCGCGCCACGCCGTCCGCCTGTCGCATTACCGAATACCCCTGCCGTTGCTCCGCAGAAAAAGTGTGGTACGACACCGGGTAAAATCAATACCCAATTTAACTGTCCTAAGATTGCCAAGCCGACAATGCCACCGATAAAGCTTGATAAAAAACCGATTAAAACGGCATTAGGCGCATAAGGGAAAACGATCGGGCAATCCAATGCGGGTTTAGCGTCCGGCACTAATTTTTCGGAAAATCCGGTAAAGGCAGGCACAATTTCCGCTAAGATTAGCCGCACGCCTTGCAAAATAATATACACGCCGGCAGCAAAGGTAATGGCTTGAATCAAGGCATAGACCAAATAATGTTGCCCGTGGCTCAATTGCTCCGCATATTCTTTGCCTGAAGCGATGGCGAGAATAAAATAAATGATCATCATTGTCAGAGAGATTGAGATAGAGCTGTCCCGTAAAAAGCTCAAATTTTTCGGCAAATTCATCTCTTCGGTTGATTTTGAGCCTTTGCCGACCGCTTGTCCGATAACCGCAGATAAGAAATAGCCCAGCGTACCAAAATGCCCGAATCCGACATCATTACTGCCTGTTACTTTACGCATATAGCGGTGAATGATGGCAGGGAAAAACGCCATTACCAGCCCTAGCGAAAGTGAACCGACTAAAATAAGTTGAATGCCCTCAAAGCCCACCACGGTCAGAATAATGCCGATCATACACGCCATATAAAAAGTATGATGACCGGTTAAGAAGATGTATTTCAGTCGGGTAAAGCGGGCAACCAGAATGTTTGCCACCATACCGAATGCCATAATTAAGGCTGTTGCCGTGCCATATTTTTCGATTGCCATTGAGACAATTGCCTCATTATTAGGGATAATCCCTTGCACATTAAAGGCGTGTTCAAACATTTCGCCAAGCGGATTAAGCGACCCGACCAAGACACTCGCACCGCCGCCCAGCACGATAAAGCCTAAAATGGTTTTTACAGTACCTTTAATAATATCTGGTAAGGCTTTTTTCTGAGCCAGTAAGCCGACTAATGCAATCAATCCGACTAATACCGCAGGGACTTTTAAAATATCTAAAATAAAAAAGAGTAAGCCGTCCATATATCATCTCCTAACGATTAAAGTAAGCGGTCAGTTTTTCTTCAAATTCTGCAACACTGACAATATTTTTAACCACCACGATTTTCTCCGGCGGCACACTGCTACTGGCTGCAATGTCTTTTGCCATCACGAATAAATCGGCGTCTTCAGGCATAACAGAGGCAAGATCGGTATGATTTACTTCCGCTTCAATATTGAGTTTAGCTAACGCTTTTTTAATGTTGAGTTCCATCATAAAACTGCTCCCTAAACCGGAGCCGCACACTGCCATAATTTTCATTTGAAATCTCCTTGAGTTGAGAATGAGGGGGTAAAACTTCGCTTAATTTCGAAGTCAATTTGAAGTGTAGAGAGAAATGTTACCGCTATCAATCAGCAAAGTTCAAAAATGTGATAGCGGTAACATTTTTAATTAAAAAATTTTTTGTGATAGTGCCGGTAAGCATTAAAATAGTGCTTCAAAGGAAAAAAAGAGTATGACGAACGAATCAAATCGCACACGCAAAACATCGGGACGTGTAACCCTTGCCGATGTGGCTAAAAAAGTCGGGGTTGGCACAATGACTGTTTCTCGGGCATTGCGCACGCCGGAAGTTGTTTCAGAACATTTAAGGGAAAAAATTCAACGTGTTGTCGCCCAATTAGGCTATGTCCCGAATTTTTCGGCGCGTCAGCTCGCTTCGGCAACCTCTCAAAATTTAGTGATTGTTACTTCCTCGATTACTTCAAGGGAAAATGCGTTAATTTTGTCCGCACTTCGCAACGCCACCGCAGATCTCGCATTACAAATGGTGATTTTGATTGCAAATGAGAAATATTGGTTACAGGAATTGATTAACCACGCACCGCAAGCCATTATCTTGCTGAATTTTGATTGTCCGGATAATGCGGCAAGCTGGATTAAAACCAGTGGAATCCCAACGATTGAAATTGGCGCAAAACAAAATTATCCGATAGATATGAATGTCGGTATCGACAGTAAAGAGGCAATGAGTGTAATGATTCATTTTCTGCTTGAAAAAGGTTATCAGGAAATCGGTTTGCTCTGTGCCAATCAAGATATTTCTATTTTTCAAAAATATATGGAAAGTTGGCATACAACGTTGTTGGCAAAGCATATGAATCCGCATCTGATTTACCATTGCGCAGAGGACATTACCTATTCGGCGGGGACAAAATTATTTAGTGAAGCAATGTTGATTTGGGGAAAAATTGATGCGTTGGTTTTTCTCTCCGATGAACTGGCTTGCGGGGCGTTGTATGAGGCACATCGCCGCCATATTTCTATTCCTAACGATATTGCTATCGTAAGTCTTGGAGGGCTGGATATTGGTTCGGTTTCTTACCCCAAGCTGACGACAATTTCCATTCCCTACGAGGAAATGGGGCGGATTGCCGGGCAACTTCTCAGCCGTATTATTAAAGGTGAAACGATTTCGCCAATCGAGAAAAGGGTTGATTGCCCGATTAAATTGATTGAAAGAGACAGTGCTTAAGCCTCCGCAAGCGGTCATTTACCCGCAAATTTGTGCAAAATTTGATAGGGGAAAAGCTGAATTTTACGGATTGGCGGCGTTATGTCGGTAATTAAGCTCTCTAATGTACTTGAAAGGACATCAGTGTAGTATCTCCTCACAAACGCGCCATTTTGCGAATGGACGACATAATATTGCAAAAATAGCCCGATAACCTACCGCTTGCACACTTATTTTGTGAAGCGTTTCACAGAATACGAGGTTGTGTTGTGCTTTTCTCGGCAAATTGTGATTTGATAATCGGCACCCATTTTCACAAAGGAGAGTTACAATGTTATCGTTTCTTCAATCTAAGTGGGGCGATACTGTTCCGGAACACGAGGTGCTGGCAACCTATAACCGCTTGCGTTGGCACGCACTTTTCGGCATTTTTATCGGTTATGCCGCCTACTATATTTTACGCAATAATTTTCTGCTCTCTTCGCCGGAGTTAATCAGTGAATTTTACTAAGAAGGACATCGGCTTTATTTCCGGCACAATGCTGATTGTTTATGGCATCAGCAAAGGGGTAATGTCTGCCCTTGCGGATAAAGCCAACCCGAAGCATTTTATGATTTTTGGCTTAGCGATGTCCGCTTTGGTGAATTTGATGATGGGCTTTAGCACGTCATTTTGGATTTTTCTGTTTCTTTGCGTGATGAACGGCATTTTTCAGGGAATGGGCGCAGGGCCGGCGTATGTGGTGTTAGCCAGCTGGTTTCCACGCAAATCCCGCGGGGTAACAACGGCGGCGTTTAATATCTCCCATAATGTCGGCGGCGGACTGGTTGCCCCGATTGCCGGCGCGAGTATCGCGTGGTTAGGGCAGACTCATTGTCAGGCTGCGCATTTTATTGTGCCGACCGCTATTGCCGCAATCGTGGCGATCGTTTTTTATCTGTTTGGTGCGGGTCGTACCTATAATGAAGGGCTGCCGCCGATGAGCCATATTTTGCAAAATGAAGCGGAAGAATTGGTTGTTACCAAAACGGAGAATGTTGATTTAACGACTTGGCAGATTTTTTCCCAATATATCCTCAAAGATATTAACGTCTGGTTCGTCTCTTTTATTGATGTGTTTACCTATATGATCCGCTTTGGTGTTCTGACGTGGTTGCCGCTCTATCTGCTTGAAACCAAAGGATTTTCCAAAGGGCAAATGTCCGCCGCTTTTGCGATTTTTGAATGGGCGGCAATTCCCTCCACACTGTTGGCGGGCTGGATAACCGATACCTATTTCAAAGGCAAAAGAATGCCGCTGGCAATAATGACGCTATTGGGTGTCGGCTTGGCAATGTTTGCTTATTGGGGCGGACAAGATTTAATCACTGTAACTATTGGCGCAGGAGTGATCGGCTGCCTGATTTATGTGCCGATGTTTCTGTCTTCCCTGCAAACTATCGAGCTTGTGCCTGCTTTTGCCGCCGGCTCCGCCACCGGTTTGCGAGGGTTACTCAGCTACATTCTCGGCAGTTTTTCCGGTACGGCTCTGTTCGGCATTTTAGCCGAACGCTTCGGTTGGGACGCCGGTTTATACTTATTGTTGTTTGCGGTAGTCGGTTATATTTTCTGCTGCTATATGACCCACTTGGGCGTAGTGCGGCTGGAAAGAATGAAACAAGCCTCCGGTTAAAACGACTCTCTCACCACTAATTCAGGGGTGAGTAGAATATCTTGCCCGGCTTGTTCGGGCGTTTTGATCCGTGCAATCAGTTGTTGTACCGCGGCTTTTGCCAAACGGGCTTTAGGTTGATGTACGCTGGAGAGTGGTGGGGCGAGATATTGGGCGATTTCAATGTTATCGTAGCCGATAACCGCCATATCCTGCGGAATGCGTTTGCCGGCTTGCCACAATGCGTGGTAAACGCCGATCGCAATGCTGTCGCTCATCGCAAAAATAGCGCGCGGCGGTTGTGCCAACGCTAATAGGGCTTGGGCGGCTTCAATGCCGCCTTGATAGTGAAAGTGGCTTTCGACAATCCATTCCGAGCGGATTGGCAAATGTTGCTCCGCAAATGCCCGCTTGTAGCCGGCGAGGCGGTTTTCCGCCAAGGGTTTACTAAGCTCGCCGGTGATAATCGCAATCTCTCGATAGCCGGCATCAAGCAACGCTTTTGTTGCCAGATAGCCGCCTAATTCTGAATTTTCGTGAATAATATCGGCATTTAGCGGTTGTTGCCACCAGTCGATCACCACCATCGGCAGTTGAATATTTGCCATTACTTCCGGTGCAAAATCTTGCGGTTCGGCACACATCAGCAGTAAGCCGTCCACCTGCTTTCGCAGCAGGCGGATCAGATGCTTTTTTAAACTGTCGGGATTGCCGTCCGTATTGACTAAAATTAAGTGATAATTATGGTGTTCGCAGTAGCGTTCAACGTGCCGTACCACTTCGGCAAAAAAGGGGTTACTGCTGGCGGTTACTAACATTCCGAGCGTGTTCGTCTCTTTCATTTTCAGGCTACGCCCTAATGCAGAGGGGGTATAATTCAGCTCATTGATGACTTTTTCGATCTTTTCCCGCATTGCTTCGCTGACAAAACGGGAATTGTTGATAACGTGGGAAACCGTTGAGGTGGACACGCCGGCAATCCGTGCAATGTCTTTCATCGTTGCCATTTGTCCTCCGTTTTCAGTGCCAATACGGTCAGGCTCTCAAAGCCCCATTGTTGCATTATCTGTTGTTGGGCTGAAAAGTGCGCGGTTTCTTGTGTGCAAAAGGCAAGATTAGGACGGGCAGCATCTGCGGTTGCACCATTCGGTGTTAATAATGCCAATACACGATTAGCAATGCCGTTGCTCGGATCGACAAAAAAACGGACGTGCGGTAAAAGTTGCTGTAATTCCGCTTTCACAAACGGGAAATGGGTGCAGCCTAAAATCACCGTATCTAGTGCCGGTTTGTCTTGCCACGTTTCCACCACCTTTCGCAGCCGCTGCCAGTCTACCTCGCCCGCTTGTAATTTTTGTTCGACAATTTCGACCAGATCGGTTGTGCCGAGCTTCTCGACACGGCAATCGTGGGCGTATTGTGCAATCAGTTGATCGACATAAGGGCGGTTTACCGTGCCTTTGGTGGCAAGCAGCCCAATGGTTTTGGTATGAGAAAGGCGGGCGGCGGGCTTAATTGCCGGTACAGTGCCGACAATCGGCACAGTAAACCGCTCACGCAATGCCGGCAGCACTACCGTACTGGCGGTATTGCACGCAACCACCACCAGATCAAGCGGTGAGATTGCCGAAATCGTTTGCACAATTTGGCAGGCTCGCTCAATCAATAATGCCTCGCTTTTTTCCGAATAGGGAAAGCAGGCATTGTCGAAGCAGTAGAGATAGTGGGCATCGGGCAGGCAGGCTCGAATCGCATCATAAATGGTTAAGCCGCCCATTCCGGAATCATAAAGCAGAATCGTAGGTTTCATAGTCATACCGTTAAACGCATTGGCGAGATCCTACGCTTTTCTCGGCACGGCTTCAAATGGAAATGTCGGCAGGAATAATTCTCGGATTTCGAGTGGATAACCTTTAAGCGATAGTGTTGAACGGCGGGCATAGCACTCGGTGTGCCGATCGTGCCGCCAATCTAAGCTCAACCGTTGCGGCTGCTGTGGGAATAACCATAGACCGATAGGCTGCTCGCCGAGTGTCAATACCGCCTGTGCGACTTTCTCAACCGTTGCCTGCGGAATTAGGGTTTGAGCAAAAATTCTCGGCTGCCCTTCACTTTCAATTAACACTTCCCTTAACCACGTACAAGCAGTGTGATGTGATGGCGTTTTTGCAAAAAGTGAAGTCGAATCAACCGCTTGCCAGCCCTGCTGAACGAGATTGACCCGAAAATCTTGCCAACACTGCTGCATTTTTTCCGTCAGTGAACCATTGTGTCGCAACCATTGTGCCACTGCGGACGGTAGCTGCGCAGAGGTTCTGTGCCAATCGGGTTGGGCGAGCAGGGCGCGGTATTGATCAAAATGCGGCATTGGATTTACAAATGCGCCTCTAAAATGCCACGCAACACCTCATAGCCTGCCGGCGTGAAATGTAAACCATCGTGGCACAAGGCGAGATCTAACTCGTTTTGGGCATTTTTGAATTGATCCCACGTTGGAATAAACACAATATCCGCCGGACAATGCTGTTTGAAATAGGCATTCATCGCTAAAATTTGTGCGTTTTCCACCGTGTTAATCTGATTGACAGGCGTGGCTTCGAGCAAATAATAACGGGCGTGCGGGGCGATATGGCGGCAGTGGCGGATAATTTGCAAAATCCAGTCCAACGCCTGTTGCGGTGAGTAATCCGGCTCTTTAGCAATATCATTGACCCCTAGGAACAGAAAAACATCGCTACCGAGCTGCGTAATCCGCCCTTCGCGTGCGATAACCTCTAAATATTGGCGGGCGCTGACGCCGGAAATGCCTAGATTTGCAACCGTTTTACCCGCTAAATGCGGCGTACCGCTTGGCAGATCTCCCCACATATCAAAGAGGGAATGCCCGATGAGGCTGATGTCCGCCTGTTTGGTAAATTCTGCTTGTTTGGCTTGGTAGCGGTGAAGTATATCTTGGTCGGTTAGCACGCTCTCCTCCTTCGACTTGCAACGAACAGTTTATTTTGATTGCTATTATAAACGATGAAGGGACGCAACGTGCGTCCCTTTAGGTAATTTACAATATTATGTAGCAGTTGTACAAAGTTGTTTTTTATTCACTTGTAGGGACACACTGCGTATGTCCGGATTTTAACCTATTGAAATAATTTGATTTTTATAAAGGACACACGCAGTGTGTCCCTACATTCTGTTAAAATGTCTATTTTTGTGCATTTGCTACATAATACCGGTGATTTGCGCGAAAAAATGCGATTGAGCGGCAGTCTCAGCCTCACGATTTTAGGCGTTTACGGCATAATGTCGTAAAAATGACGGAAACCGACCGCTTGTTGAAGGTTATTCCGCTAAAAAGCCGCCGCTTTGGTGTGCCCACAATTTTGCGTACACGCCGTTTCGGGCGAGCAGCTCATCGTGCGTGCCTTGTTCGACAATTTCGCCTTGGTCTAACACAATCAGGCGATCCATTGCCATAATGGTGGAAAGGCGGTGAGCGATTGCCAGCACTGTTTTACCGTTCATCAACTCGGTGAGATTTTCTTGAATTGCCGTTTCCACTTCGGAATCCAATGCACTGGTGGCTTCATCAAGGAGTAAAATCGGCGCGTCTTTGAGCATTACTCGTGCAATAGCAATCCGCTGACGTTGCCCGCCGGAGAGTTTGACACCCCGCTCGCCAACGTGTGCATCAAAGCCGGTGCGACCTTTAGCATCTCGCAGGTTTGGAATAAACTCTGCCGCCGCCGCACGCTCGACCGCATTACGCATTTCCTGCTCGGTTGCCGTTGGGCGACCGTAGAGTAAATTCTCACGCACGGAACGGTGTAATAATGAGGTGTCCTGTGTAACTAAGCCGATTTGCGCGCGTAAACTCTCTTGGGTGATGTCCCGCACGTTCTGCCCGTCAATTTCGATTTGTCCGTTCTGCACATCATAAAAACGTAGCAGCAGGTTGGTGAGGGTGGATTTGCCCGCCCCGCTGCGACCGACCAAGCCGACTTTTTCGCCCGCTTTAATGGTTAAATTAAACTGTTTGAGCAATGGTTTTTTCTCGTCATAAGCGAAATCCACGTTATGAAAGCGGATTTCGCCTTGGCTGACGGCGAGAGGCTTGGCATCCGCTTTATCCAACACCGTATGCGGTTTGGAGAGGGTTACCATTCCGTCTTGCACCGTGCCTAAATTCTCAAACAGACTGGCAAATTCCCACATAATCCATTGGGATAGCCCCTTAATACGCAACGTCAGCGCCAGTGAGGTAGCAATTGCGCCGGCAGTAACCCACTCGTTTGACCATAACCACAGCCCTATTCCTGCGGTACTGATGATCAACAAAATACTGTTTAAATTGGTGCAGGTTTCAATCAGCGTAACCAAACGCATCTGCTTATGCACCGTGCCCATAAACTCTTGCATTGACTCTTTGGCATAGCCGGACTCCCGATTGCCGTGCGAAAACAGCTTAACGGTGGCGATATTGGAATAGGCATCGGTGATGCGTCCGGTCATCAAACTGCGAGCATCGGACTGCTCTTGGGAGGCTTGCGCCAGTTTTGGCACGAACAAGCGGATCATTACCCCAAACAGTAGCGCCCATACAATAAAGGGGGCAAACAGCCAGCCGTCAAATTGGAATAAAATCACACTGGAAGTAACCAAATAAACCAGCACATAGACTAGCATATCGGCACAGGTCATCACCACATCACGCACTGCCAGTGCCGTTTGCATTACCTTTGCTGAAACCCGTCCGGCAAATTCGTCTTGGTAGAAGCTCATACTTTGCCCAAGCATCAGACGGTGGAAGTTCCAACGTAGCCGCATCGGGAATACGCCCTGCAAACTTTGGAAACGGATAATGCAACCGAGATAGACAAACACGCCGCCCAACAATGCTACACCGAGCATTAGCAATAGGTGCGTGCTTTTTTGTTGCCACAATTCTGCCGGTGAAAAGCGATTGACCCAATCGACCAGCTCGCCGATAAACTGAAACATCACCGCTTCGACAATCCCAATCCCAGCAACCATCACAACCAGTAAAAAGAGATACCAACGCATTCCTTGGGTCGCATCGACAATAAACGGCACGACGCCGGCTTTCGGCGTATAGGGGGCTTCGTTCGGGTAAGGATTGATGCGGTTTTCAAACCATTCAAATGAAAATTTTAACATTTTTTACTTTCCAAGATATAAGAATATTTTCTAAATAAAAATTAATTTGCTTTCAATAGTTCTAGCATTTGACGTAATAAAATTATCTCTTCTTTTTGATGCTCTATCGTTTCGTTTTTATGAGCTATAATAAGCTGTAATTTTTCATTTTCCACAATAATATCTTTATTATCAGAAATAAAATTAAATGCATTTGCACCAGTTCCGTAATGAGTTATTTGATAAGAGTTTTTATCTGTACTGATTAACTCTACAATATCTAAGTTAAAAATATTAGCTATTTGTTCTAATTTATTTAATGTTAATTTTGTTTCCCCTCTCTCAATTTTTCCATAGCTATTAGTAGAAATGTTCATTTTTTCTGCCATTTGTTCCTGAGATAAGGCATTTTCTTCTCTTAACATTCTGATTTTTTCATTGATTTTCATAAAAAACTCTTTTTTTGATGTAAGGGAAAACTTTTAGGAAAGTAAATACTACTTTTACTTTATAGATACTCTCATAAAAATTATTCTAGAATGAGATAGTGTATTGTACATCAAATTTAAGACAGAAAGAATGGCTATTTTAAGGAGTAATAATGGAATACAAAGCCTGTAAAGATTGTGGTAAAACATATCCGGTTACTAGAGAATATTTTGGGCAGTATAAAAATAAAAGAGCAGACGGTTCGGTTTATATTAATTTTAGAAATTCTTGCCGAGCCTGTATGGCTGCAAATACAAGAAAGTATGATCGCGCTAACCCAGATAATGCTTTGGAAAGAAGAATGAGAAGAGAGAAAGCTATTCAAAAGACAGGAGGTCATTATACAAATAGTGATATTTTAGAAATTAAGAGAAAACTTAATAATCAGTGTAGATTTTGTGGGGTTGATTTGGATAATAGTTTACACATAGAACATTTAACCCCTGTATCAAGAGGTGGTTCAAGCAATAAAAATAATTTAACTTTATCCTGTTACAAGTGTAATATGGAAAAGACTAATAAAACATTAGATGAATATCTAGAATGGAGAAAGGAAAGAAATTTATTTATTAGAGAGGTTTTATTTGAGGAATTTCCTGATATTCCTACCATAGCAAAAGGAAGAAAGAATTATAAATAATACCTAGGAAATTTAAAGCAGATATTCTCTCTAGAATATCTGCTTTTTAATTTAAGGGTTGAGTAATGCCTCGTCTAATGCGAGATCTTCGTTGCGGTTAATACCGATCGGCTGTTTTAACACATTGCGGGCAATGTCGTGGGCTTCGGCTAAGGAATGTTCCTTGTATGAGCCGCATTGAAAGACATTTAATTCCGGAATGCTCGCTTCGTCCGGCACTTTATTGAGGGCATCTTCCATTGCCTTTTTCCACGCTGAAGCGACCGCTTGTTCGCTCGGTGTACCGATTAACGACATATAAAACCCGGTGCGGCAGCCCATTGGTGAAATATCAATGATTTCAACGCTATCGCTGTTGAGGTGATCCCGCATAAAACCGGCGAATAGATGCTCCATTGTGTGAATGCCGCGCGGCAGTAAAATTTCAATGTTCGGGCGGCAAAAGCGTAGGTCGAATACGGTAATGGTATCGCCTTTCGGGGTAGTCATTGTCTTGGCGACCCGCACAGCAGGGGCGGTCATTTTTGTGTGATCCACTTTAAAACTGTCTAATAAAGGCATTATCTTCTCCAAAATATCGGCGTAAAAACACTCAATTTATACGTTATTGATTCAAAAGTCAAAACCCGCTGTGGCGGGCTTAGATACTAAAAACCGCTTGGCAAGTAAGCGGTTTGTTTCGGTTTAACCTTCGCAGCTTGAGCAGCTTAAGAGATTGCGGTTAAAAACTTGGGCGGCACTCATTGAGTATTGGTAATAAATGGATTTTAATCCCAATTCTTCTGCGGTGAGGTAGAGCTGGTTGAGATCCCGTGCCGGTGTGGCGGGGTGCACCATAATGTTGATACTCTGCCCTTGGTCAATGTACTGCTGACGCTGTGCCGCTTGTTGAATTACGCTTAATTGGCTGATTTCCGAGAAGGTTTTAAACACCTCTTTTTCGTGATCCGATAGAGCATCTAAATGCTGCACTGAACCGTCATTGAGCAAAATGCTGTCCCAAATCTCGTCTTTATCCAACCCTTTTTCTTGTAGCAATTTTTCCAAGAACGGATTTTTATAGACCGTTTTGATTTTGGCTAAATCTTTCACATAGTAGTTGGATTTAAACGGTTCGACAGACGGCGAGACACTGCCCAAAATAAAGCTGCTCGATTTGGTCGGGGCAATGCTCATTAAGGTAGTGTTACGGCGACCGTAGCCTTTGAGAATATCCGGCTCGCCGAAGCGTTGTGCCAACTCTTTAGAGGTTTTGAGGGTTTTCTGTTGCAAGGTCTGGAAAATTAAGCGGTTTTTTTGCATCGCTTCAAAGCTGTCAAAGGCGATGTTGTTCGCTTGCAAATAACTGTGCCAGCCCAAAACACCCAAACCTAAAGCACGGTGGCGTTTGGCAAAGCGGTTTGCCCGATCTAAAAACGGCATATCTGCGCTTTTCTCGATAAATTCACTCATTACCACGTCTAAGAAGTAGGTCAGCACTTCCGGCGCATCGGTCTCTTTCCACTCATCAAAATAGAGTAAATTCATTGAGGATAAACAACAGACGAAACTTTCGTCATTGCTGGACGGCAACATAATTTCGGTACAAAGGTTGGAGGCGTGTACCGTCATATTTTTGTCTTTGTACACGTCCGGACGACCGGCGTTGGCGTTATCTTTGAAGAATAAATACGGAATACCCGTTTCGGTTTTGCGTTGCAAAAGTTTCGCCCAAAGCTGCCGCTTGTAAGGGTCGCCCGCTTTCATTGATTCCAGCCAGTCGTGCCCGACACACACGCCGTAGTACATTAGCTGAATTGGGTTACCTTCAGTGTGAATATCCAACCATTCATCAATATCGCCGTGTTCAATGTCGATATAGCCGGCAAATTGCCCTTTGCGTGAGGTACCTTGGGAGATGACATCAATCACGGTATCAAATAATTTGCTGAAGTTAAACGAGCCGTCCGATTTACCGTTATTTTTGATCGCACTACCACGCGGTCGGATATCGCCAAAATAAGCGGACGTGCCGCCGCCGATTTTACTCATCATTCCCACTTCGGCGGTGGTTACCATAATTTCGTGGATAGAATCACCGATATAGCTGCCAAAGCAGGAGATCGGCAAGCCACGATCAAGCCCGAAGTTTGACCAAATTGGTGAGGATAACGAGAAATAGCCTCGTGCCATATAGTGATAAAATTTATCCGCATAGCCTTCAATACCGAGTTTACGCTCGGCGTGTTCGGCGATAAAGCGAATGCGATCTAATGCCGTTGTGCCTTCCAGCAGATAACCACGTTGTAAGAATAAACGGCTGTCTTCGTTAAGCCACGCAAAATCGGGGCGGTTAGGGTTAGAATAAGTCATCGGCGGTAATTTGTTTCATCTTTTTGCTGTAATCGGTACTACGTTTGTTAAAGAAATCGGTCTCTTTGGTGGAGAGAATTTCAATATCAAACCATTCTGTTTCCTTTAATAACGCGGGATCAACGTTATAAGGCGGTTCTAAGCCTAAAATCATCAATGAATTGTTGTAACGGTTCATAATGTAATTTTCAACGGTTTTACGGCTGATAAAGCTCAAATCGCCTTCCTCGAAAATCCAATCTAAAATGCCTCTTTCCGCCTCAAACGCTTGGGCAGAGAGGGTTTTTAGCTCGTCAAAAAATTCTGGGGTGAATAATTCGTTGTGTTCGTCACGCAGGATTTCGTAGAGCGCGATGCCGAAACGACCGTGAATTTCTTCTTCTTTTGAGGTGGCTTCCACCGCATTAGAAATACCTTTGAACAAGTTTTTATATTTGTTGAAAGACATCATAATCAAAAACTGCCCGAATAACGAGATATGTTCGACAAACAGCGAGAATAACACCAGAGAAAGCACAAATTGCCCTTTGCCCGTGTCTTTTTCCCGCATAAAGTCTTCCATATAACGAATGCGGTTCATTAGCGGTTTAATGTCGGTGATTTGGCTGAACATTTCGTTTAAGCCGAGTTTTTCCAGCAGGAACGAGTAGGCGTCTTTATGACGCACTTCGCTTTCGGCAAATGTGCCGCCCACATCGTCCATTTCCGGTTTCGGGAAATAGCGGTAAAGCTCGCCCCAAAAACGTTTCACGTTCACTTCCACTTGGGAAATTGCCAACATCGCACGGGTTAGCACGTGGCGTTCGTGATCGTTAATATTCGTGCGGTAATCTTGAATATCGCCGGTAAAATTAAATTCGGTATGTAGCCAATAAGAGTGGCGGATCGCATCTTTAAACTCAAGCAGTTCAGGGTATTCATACGGCTTGATGTGAATGCGCTTTTCAAAAATATTGCGAGACATAATTCTCCAAGGTCGTTTGGTTAGGAGTGAGGGCTATTCTAGCCATATTTTTTTTACGGGCAAGCCCTTGACAAACAGGGGCTTGTGATTGGTTCGTTGCGATTGATTGATTTTAAAGGGAAAAAATTTTATGTAAAAAAATGTTACAAGAATGTGGTGAAAATAGGTCGGTTAAAATTCTGACAGAGATCGACAAAATAGGCTACGGATAACGCCGTAGCCTGACGAATAACGGTATGTTTTACTTATGGGTTTTCAGGTAATTGATTGCAAAGGCGAGCAAGAAACAGACCGCTTGCAATACCACAATACAAGGGCCGGTTGCCACGTTAAAGTGGAAGCTGAGGAATACGCCCCAAAACGCACTGAGCAAGGCGGTAATGACGGCAATCATCATCATATACTCAAAACGTTTCGCCAAAATATAGCCGGTAATTCCCGGTGTAATCAGCATTGCTACCACCAAAATCACCCCGACAACCTGCATTGCACTGATAATGACTAATGCCAGTAAAATTAGCAAACTGTAATGCAGCACCTTAATGTTTAGCCCGACCGTACGAGCGTGGCTGGCATCGAAGCAAAAGAGCAGGAAATCCCGCCGTTTGATTAGGATAAACACCAGAGCGACTAACGCTATGCCGAGAGTTTGGTAAAATTCATCGAGGGTAATGCCGAGTAAATTACCAAATAACACGTGCATTAAGTGTTGATCTGTTTCGACTTTGGCGAACATCACTAAGCCGATTGCAAACATTCCCGAAAAGACGATACCCATTACGGTATCTTCTTTAATGCGACTGTTTTCTTTGAGATAGCCGACTGCCACCGCACAGAAAATACCCGATACAAAAGCACCTATCGCAAGGGGAATTGCCAACAAATAGGCAATCACAATCCCCGGCAGGACGGCGTGGGAAATGGCATCGCCCATTAGCGACCAGCTTTTTAGCACCAAATAGCAAGATAAAATGGCGCAGACCGTGCCGACCACCAACGCAATCGCAAGCGCATATTGCATAAAGGGGTAGCTTAACGGTTCGGCAAACCATTGGTAAATCGCCTCCATTATTCACCTCCTTCTTGACAAGCGGTCGGATGATGCCGATTTTTCGCAAATTTGCGTGCAAGCACCCCGTATTTTGGTGCACAGAAGAAAGCCACCAAAAAGACGAGGGTTTGTAAGGTTACGATAAAGCCGCCTGTCGCCCCGTCTGCAAAGTAGCTCAAGTAAGCACCCAATAGGCTGGTGATACCGCCGATAGCAATCGAAATAATTAACAATTTGCCGAAGCGATCGGTCAGTAGGTAAGCGGTTGCCCCTGGGGTAACGACCATTGCGATGACTAAGATTGCGCCGACACTTTGTAATGCGGTAACAATACAGGCGCTCAACAGAGAAAAGAACAGGATTTTCAGTTTCAGCGGCGAAATACCGACCGATTTTGCCTGAATTTCGTCAAAAAACATCAGTAGCAAATCTTTCCAGTAAATCACTAAAAAGAAGAAAGAGACCGCCAAGATAATGTACACCTGCACAACATCATCATCAGCAATGCCGAGAATATTGCCGAGAATGATGGTTTGTACGTTCACTGAAGTCGGATTGACCGAAATGATCAGTAAACCGAGGGCGAAAAAGGTGGTAAAAATAAAGCCGATTACCGCATCTTCCCGCAGTTTAGTAACGGATTTGATCGCCAAGATCGCAATAGTCGCCAAAAATCCGGAGAAAAATGCGCCGATAGCATAAGGGAGCGATAAAGCGTAGGCAATCGCCACGCCCGGTACAACGGCGTGAGAAAGGGCATCGCCGATCAGCGACCAACCTTTCAGCATCAGGTATGCGGAAAGGAATGCACAAACTGCGCCGATTAAGCCACTAACGATAATCGCTTTCGTCATATAATCATAGGCGAAAGGCTCAAGTAAGACGTCTAACATATTTCCCCCTACTGAGCGGACTCAGAGCCGAGAAATTGTTTATAACGTAGCACCCCGCCGAATACCCGCTCCAGATTGTCTTCGGTGAACGTTTGTTCGATAGAGCCGGCAGACAAGACGGTGCGGTTAATCATCACCGCTTGATCGCAGAAGCTGGGGACTGTACCGAGATTGTGGGTAGATACGAGGATCAGATGACCTTCTGCTCTTAGTTGTTTGAGCAGATCAATGATCGCATTTTCGGTGGTTACGTCCACGCCGGTGAACGGTTCGTCCAGCAGGATAATGCGGCTTTCTTGGGCGAGAGAACGGGCTAAGAAAACCCGTTTTTTCTGACCGCCGGATAACTCACCGATTTGGCGGTGTTGCAAGTGGCTGATGTTTACTCTTTCCATTGCCTCTTGCACTTTTTGTTTGTCCACCGCTTTCGGCATACGCAGCAGGTTCATATAGCCGTAACGTCCCATCATTACCACATCATATACGGAAACGGGGAATTGCCAGTCCACCTCTTCACTTTGCGGCACATAGGCTACCAAATTTTGTTTGAGCGCTTGATTAACGGGGAGGTTACAGAGTTGAATGCTGCCTTGTTGGGGCTGAACCAGCCCCATAATTGATTTGAACAGTGTGGATTTGCCGCTTCCATTTACTCCAAGCAACGCACAGATCGTGCCGCTGCCCAGTTCAAAGGAAACATCATAAATGGCGGTATGCCCGTTATTGTAGCGAACGGTAACATCTTTTACCGCTAAAGCGTTTGAATAGTGTGTCATTATTGTCTAAATCCTTCCACAATTGTACCAACGGTAACTTTGAGTAGATCAATGTAGGTTGGTACCGGACCGTCTTGGGTGGAAAGGGAATCGACATATAACACACCGCCGTAGTGAGCGTTGGTTTCTTTCGCCACTTGTTTTGCCGGTTTATCGGAAATGGTACTTTCACTGAATACGACCGGAATTTGGTGTTTACGCACCGCATCAATCACTTTGCGGATCTGCTTCGGCGTGCCTTGTTCGTCTTGGTTAATCGCCCATAGGTAAAGCTCTTTAAAGCCGTAATCACGGGCAAGGTAGCTGAATGCCCCTTCACTGGTGACTAACCAACGTTGTGCTTCCGGCACGTTGGCAAGGCGCTGACGCAAAGGCTCGTCAAGGGCAAGAATTTTTTCGCCGTAGGCTTTGGCATTGGCATTATATTTTTCAGCATTGCTTGGATCGTATTTTACCAAGGCTTTGCGGATATTTTCGATGTAGATTAAAGCATTACGGGTGGACATCCAAGCGTGTGGGTTCGGTTTGTCTTTGTAAGGACCTTCGTAGATTGAGATCGGATCAACTCCCTCGGTAACGACGGCTGCTGGCACATCTTTCAGTTGTGTAAAGAAGCGTTCAAACCAACGTTCGAGGTTCATTCCGTTCCATAATACCAAGTCGGCGGATTGTGCTTTCACAATATCTTGCGGGGTAGGCTGATAATCGTGAATTTCGGCACCCGGTTTGGTGATCGATTCCACCACCGCCGCATCACCGGCAACATTCTGGGCAATATCTTGGATAACGGTAAAGGTGGTTACCACCTTAAACGTCTTCGCAACCGCAGGTTGCACCAATACAAAGAGTAAGCTGATGAGCGCGACTATTTTTTTCATATTAGTTCTCCTTAAAAAATGAATGGTCTTTCGCACTCGCCATTCTATATAACTTATCTGCCTAACTCAAATGATAATGATTGCTAAAATTGTAAATTATGATTCAAGGCGAAAATGGCGTTGGCTTTTCGTTTCTTCCCGACTTTCGATCAAGCGGTGGTAATTTTCAAACCGAACGGCACTGATTTTCCCCTGCTCTACCGCCTCTAGCAGCCGGCAACCGGGGTCTTGCTTATGCTTGCAATCCCGAAATTTACACCCGCCTAACAAGCCTTGAAACTCTCTGTAACCGGCGGTAATTTGCTCGGCATCCAAATGCCATAACCCAAACTCTCGAATACCCGGTGAGTCAATCAGATTGCCCCCTTGAGACAAATGGTAAAGGCGGGAGGCGGTAGTGGTGTGCTGACCCAAGCCCGATATTTCGCTTACCGCCCCCGTTTGGGCATTGACTTGTGGCAATAATCGGTTGAGCAAACTGGATTTACCCACGCCCGATTGCCCGACAAAAATAGACGTGCCTTGCGCCAAATAGCGATCTAAGGTCGCCATATTCTCGCCGGTTTCTGCGGAAAGACAGAGGGTTTGGTAGCCGATCTGTTTATAAATGGCAAGTTGCTGCTGCACCGCTTGGCGTTCGTCCTCGCTCAACAAATCCACTTTATTCAGCACAATCAACGCCGGAATCTGTGCCGCTTCGCAGATCACTAGGTAGCGATCGATAATATTGAGAGACAAGGTCGGCAAAACCGACGACACAATGATAATTTGGTCGATATTGGCTGCCATTACCTTGATGCCGTCGTAATAATCGGGGCGGGTCAGTTCATTTTGGCGGGGGTGAACCGCCTCAATCACGCCACTAATCCCCTGTAACCGCTCGCTACCCAACCGCCACGATACACGATCGCCCACCACCACATTTTTTAAGGTACGGCGGAGATTACAGCGGAAGATCTCACCGCTTGCCGTTTCGACATCGGCGTGCTTGGCGTGGCGGGTTACCACCAGCCCGTGCTGAAGATCGCCCAGCATTTCATCTTGCCACTCAATCGTAGGGCGGCTGATTTTTTTGTGGTGGTTGGATTGAATACGGCGTTGCTGATTTTGGGTTAAACGGCGTTTGCTCAAAGTGTTTCTCTCGTTGCTAAAAAATGGCGACAAGGATACCATAACAGGCGGTGATTTCTTGGTAATTTTTTGCAAAAATAGATGATGACATTCACACGGCTTGGAGAGATTATGCAACCCTTGACCCCGCAGTTACTTGATCAGGTGCTTGCCATTGCGACACAGGCAGGCGAGCATTTACGCCGCTTTTACGCCCAATCCGTTCGAGTTGAGATCAAGCCTGATCATACCCCTGTAACCGAAGCGGATTTATTTCTCAGCCGTTTCGTCAGCGAGCAACTGACTGCGCTCACCCCGCATATTCCGGTGTTGTCGGAAGAACAGTGCAAAATCCCGCTCTGCGAACGTGCCGACTGGCAACAATATTGGCTGATCGACCCACTAGACGGCACGCAACAATTTATTGATCGCACGGATCAATTTGCGGTAGTCATCTGCCTTGTGCAACAAAATCGTCCGGTACTGGGGGTCATTCACGCCCCGCTGCTCAACAAGACCTATTATGCCTGCGTGGGCAACGGTGCTTTTCTGCGGGAAAGCCGTCAGGTCGTTGCACTGCCCCTTTGCAAAAAATCTCACCCAACCGACCGCTTGCTGATCACAATGGGATCAGCAAACAGTGAAAAAGTCCTCCAAGCCGTACAACCGCCCTACCAAGCCGATTTTTTCAAGTACGGTTCGAGTAGTTTGAAAGCCGGTTTAGTGGCGGAAGGCAAAGCCGATTGCTATATCCGCTTAGGCGATACGGGCGAATGGGATACGGGGGCGGCGGAGGTCATTTTGCGGGAGTGCGGTGGTGCGATTTTCGATCTGTATTTTCAGCCGCTATCCTACAATCAACGGGAGAGCTTTGTGAACCCGCATTTTATGATGGTGGCAAATGTGCAGTGGGATTGGCAGCGGATTATCCGGTTTAATTGATTGGTAATTGCTGATGAATTTCATTAAAATACCCCAAGCCATACACATTTTTAACATTACATTTTAGGAAATAACACCCCAATGAAAGTCGATAATAGCTGCATCGTCATCTTCGGTGCGTCCGGCGATCTGACCTACCGCAAATTGATTCCCGCCCTGTATCATCTCTACAAAATCGGTCGCCTTGCCGACCATTTTTCCGTGTTAGGCGTTGCCCGCACCGAGTTAAGCGATGACAGTTTCCGCCAAAAAATGCGTCAAGCCTTGGTAGAATTAGAAGGCGCAAGCGGTGAGATCCTCGATAAATTTTGCGAACATCTCTACTACCAAGCCGTGAATACCAGTAATGCGGTCGATTACGCCAAACTCCTGCCCCGCTTAGATGAACTGCACGATAAATACGGCACGGGCGGCAATACCCTTTACTACCTTTCAACCCCGCCGAGTTTATACGGCATCATTCCGGAATGTTTAGCTGCACACGGCTTAACCACCGAAGAGTTTGGCTGGAAGCGGATCATCATTGAAAAGCCGTTCGGTTACGATATTGAGACCGCCAAAGCGTTAGACGTGCATATTCACCGCTTTTTTGAAGAGAAACAAATTTACCGTATCGACCACTATTTAGGCAAAGAAACGGTGCAAAACCTGCTCGTGTTGCGCTTTTCCAACGGCTTATTTGAACCGCTTTGGAATCGTAATTTTATCGACTATGTGGAAATTACCGGTGCAGAGTCTCTCGGCGTTGAGGAGCGGGGCGGCTATTATGACGGCTCGGGTGCAATGCGGGATATGTTCCAAAACCATTTATTGCAAGTTTTAGCAATGGTGGCAATGGAGCCTCCGGCGATTATCAATGCCGATTCAATGCGGGACGAAGTGGCAAAAGTGCTACATTGCTTGCATCCGCTCAGCCAAGATGATATTCAGCATAACCTCGTATTAGGGCAATACTGTGCCGGTGAAATCAACGGAAAAGACGTGCCGGCTTACACCCAAGAAAAAGGCGTGCCGGAAGATTCCAACACCGAAACCTATATGGCGTTGCGTTGCCAAATCGACAACTGGCGTTGGGCGGGCGTGCCGTTTTATGTGCGTACCGGCAAGCGGTTAGCCACAAGGGTAACTGAAGTGGTCATTCACTTTAAAACCACCCCACACCCTGTCTTCAGCCAAAATGCGCCGGATAATAAATTGATTATCCGCATTCAACCGGACGAAGGCATTTCAATGCGGTTCGGCTTGAAAAAACCGGGTGCCGGTTTTGAGGCGAAAGAAGTCTCGATGGACTTCCGCTATGCCGATCTCGCCTCGCCAAGTTTACTGACCGCCTACGAACGCTTATTGCTAGACGCAATGAAAGGCGATGCCACCCTATTTGCCCGCACCGATGCAGTACACGCCTGCTGGAAATTTGTGCAGCCGATTATCGACTACAAAGAGGCTCGTGGACGCGTTTACGAATACGAAGCCGGCAGCTGGGGGCCTAGCGAAGCCGATAAACTCATCGCCAAACACGGTACAGTCTGGCGCAAACCCAGCGGTGTGATGAAGAAGAAGGTGTAACGCAACTCAAATAAATAAAAAAGCGCTTCTTTTCGGAAAGCGCTTTTTTAGTGTAGCCGTGCTATTTTATTATCAATTAGCCCATACCGTATTTTTTTAATTTTTTGCGGAGTGTGCCGCGATTGATGCCTAACATTGTCGCAGCACGGGTTTGGTTGCCACGGGTGTATTGCATTACCATATCAAGCATTGGGTATTCGATTTCAGATAATACTAATTCGTATAATTCTGTTGGATCTTCGCCATTTAATTGCGCCAAATAATTTCTTACCGCTTGTTTTACGTTTTCACGCAATGGTTTATTAACTTGTTGTGCTTGAGCGTTAAGCATTGATACTGTTAATGGGTTTTGTGTAGATGGTTGTTCTAACATTGTTCTCTATCCAACTTTCGTTAAGATTCTTGATGAATCGATTTCACAAAATCTTCTAATGCAATGATCTGTTCTTTGGTTGAATCTAATGCATTAAAAGTACGTCTAAAATTTGCATTGGGTTTTAGCTGTTCGAGATACCAACCAACGTGTTTTCGAGCTATCCGATAACCTTTTTGTTCACCGTAGAATTGGTGAAGGTCTTGGATATGCTTTAACATCAGTTGGCATTTATTATCCAATGATAATGCCGAACCGAGATCTCCTTTCTCTAAAAAACGTCCTATTTCCGAAAATAGCCAAGGACGACCTAAACTGCCCCTGCCGATCATTACCGCATCGGCTTGTGTGTAATCAAGCACTTGTTTTGCTTTTTCGGCGGAGGTGATATCGCCATTTGCAATAATGGGAATCGAAACTGTCTGCTTTACCGCTTTGATGCTGTCATATTCCGCTTCGCCTTCAAAGAGACAACTTCGTGTGCGTCCGTGAATGGTGAGGGCGCTAATACCAGCTTGTTCAGCAATCTGTGCGATCTCAAGGCAGTTTCGGTTTTCGGTATCCCAACCGGTTCTTATTTTTAGTGTCACTGGGACATCTACGGCATTGACAACCGCCTCTAATATTTGAGCGACTAAATCGGGTTCACGTAAAAGAGCTGATCCAGCCATTTTTTTGTTTACCTTTTTTGCCGGGCAGCCCATATTGATATCAATCATTTGAGCACCGTACTCAACATTAATTTGCGCCGCTTTTGCCATTTCGGTGGGATCCGATCCCGCTATTTGTACAGCATTGATGCCGATTTCTCGATGATGCGCAAGACGCAGTTTCGATTTTTCGGTATGCCATACATCAGGGTTAGTGGACATCATTTCCGAGAAGGTTAAACCTGCACCTAATTGACTACACAGCCGTCTAAACGGTTGGTCGGTTATCCCTGCCATCGGTGCGAGGAAAATACGATTTTTGATTTCATATTGTCCTATCCGCATCGTTTTATCCATTGGTGAAAGCTAACGCCGATCAAAATGATTTCCAAATAAGAAAGTACGGTAAAAAAACCGTACTTTTCTTTCCCTTGCCAAAAAATTTCGATGAAAATTTTCTGATTTAAGGGTGTATATAATACGCATTTTTTATGCGTTTGGGAAGTCTATTTATTAGACAATCTTGATATAAAGACAAAATTTTTCAACTTTTTTATACTTTCATCATATTACAGGATTGTGCTACGGGTTTTGTTTAGCAGTTTTGCCACCAAGTTTTCTAGGCTGCTTTCCATTTGCTCGCCAACGCGTTGTGATAATTTTTTCTTTTGCTGATATTTTAGCTCGATAACCTGTTTATCTTTTACGGCGGCGAGAATTAAATCATCACTGGTAGCAATATCATCAATCAATTGCAGTCCAAGCGCTTGTTGCCCGAACCAATGTTCACCGGTGGCAATTTTATCCATCTCTAACTGTGGGCGGTGTGTTGCCACAAATTGTTTGAACAAGCGGTGCGTTTCGTCCAATTCTTGCTGAAATTTTTGTTTGCCTTTCTCGGTATTTTCACCGACTAAGGTAACGGTGCGTTTGTATTCGCCGGCGGTCATTACATCGACATCAATATCGTGCTTTTTCAGTAGGCGGTGAATATTCGGTACTTGCGCAACCACGCCCACTGATCCGATCACAGCGAAAGGGGCTGCCGTGATTTTATCCGCTACGCACGCCATCATATAACCACCACTGGCGGCGACTTTATCAACGGCAATATGGAGACGTAACTTGGCATTTTTTAACCTTTGTAGTTGAGACGCCGCTAAACCGTAGCCGTGTACCACACCGCCGGGACTTTCCAATTTCAGTAAGATTTCATCTTTTTCGGGATTGGCAAGCGCAAGCACCGAATCAATCTCTTTGCGTAATCCGTTTACACCGCTGGCGTGAATATCGCCTTGAAAATCCAACACAAACAGGCGGGCTTTATCCTGTTCCGTCTGTTCGCCATTTTCTTTTAAGCGTTTCTTTTCGGCTTTCGCTTTTTCTTTCTGTATTTTCTTTTCCTGTTTCGCTTGCTGTTTGAGCTCTTGCTCGCTTAAAAAGAAACCGTTTAATGCTTTTTGCTGTTCTTCGTACTTTTCGGTTAAGTCGGTCATCTGAATTGTGCCGTTATCCGGCTGCTTTCTTGCCTCCAATATCATCATTACGATAAAGGCGATGACACCGAATACCGTCAGTAATTCCAGTAAAAAGATCCCATAACTCAGCAATATGTCTTGCCACATTTTTCTCTCCTTTAATAGCCTTGTTCAACCGGTAATGCGGCTCTGACCCAACCTTCAAAACCGCCTTTAACACTATACACCCGCTCAAAGCCTTGCTCGACTAGAAATTGGGCGGTATTGCGGCTGCTCACTCCGTGGTAGCAGCTGACGATAATCGGCTCGTCATAATCATATTCATCTAAGAACGTGCCGTAGCTTTGGTTGGTAAGGTGGAATGCGCCTTGCGGGCGGCTATAACTAAACCGTACCGCATCACGAATATCCACCAGCACGGCATTTTCGTTTTGCATCATCTCCCACGCTTGCTGTGGGGTGATCTCCGTAAAAGTGTCTTGCATAGCATTGCCTATTTCAATGTTAAATCGGCGAATATAGCATTAAACAAAAAATTGTAAACCTATTAGACAGATTGAATTTTTGCCCCAAGAGGATATAATACGAACTATTATCAAATGCGTACAATCGGTACGCTTTATTCTTTCAAGGACAAGCAGTTTATGGATCAACTTTTTCAATTCTTACAAGCCTACATTGATTACATTATTTTGGGATTATTGGCGCTGATGAGCATTGTCTTATTTGCGAAGGTGATCGAACGGATTTTGTTCTATAAGAAGATCAAGATTGAACATTATCAGACACTGGAAGAATTGGAAATCGATCTCACCCACAATTTAACCACGATTTCCACCATCGGTTCTAATGCCCCTTATATCGGCTTACTTGGTACGGTCATTGGGATTTTATTAACATTCTACGAATTGGGGCATTCCGGCGGTGAAATTGATGCCGCCTCGATTATGGTGCATTTATCCTTAGCGCTCAAAGCAACGGCGGTCGGGATTTTGGTCGCCATTCCGGCAATGATGTTCTACAACGGCTTTGGACGCAAAGTGGAAGAAAACAAACTCAAATGGCAGGCAAATGCCTCTCGTGTGCAGTAACAAGCGGTCGGTTTTCGATAAAAATTTGCAATATCACGGGGTGCAGAGTGAAAAAATTTGACGAAATTAATATTATTCCCTTTATCGACATTATGTTGGTGCTGTTGGCGATTGTGCTGGTTACCGCTTCGTTTATCTCGCAAGGTAAAATCCAAGTGAATATCCCGAAAGCCAGCACAACCCAAGCGATGAAGGCAGATGAATTGGCGAAGTTATTGACGATCACGGAAAATAACGACTATTTCTACAATGATCGACCAATCAGCAAAGAGGTTTTAAGCCTTGAAATTGCAGGGTGGGATAAAAATCAAAAAGTTACCCTTAAAGTTGATGCGGCGGTCGCATTTGAAAAATTTGTCGAACTCACCGATTTATTGGCGGCAAATGGCATTAAGAATGTCGCGATCGTTACCAAAAAAGACGCAAAGTAGTGCTATGAAAACACATTCTCGAATCGGTCTTACCCTCTCTGTACTTATCCATACCATCGCTTTCGGTGGTATATGGGCGATTGCCGCACACTCCGAGCCTAAAATTGCACGGGACGAAGTGTCTAGTATTTCAATGGAAATGTTGGCTGCCCGCCTTGAGCAGCCACAAGTTGCGGTTGCCGCAGAGGTTGAGCCGGAATCTGAGCCTGAAGAAGTTGAACAACCCGAGCCTCCACATCACCCAGAACCTGAACCAATCGTACCCGAACCGCAACTGATTAAGCCAAAACCTATTGAAAAACCTAAGCCTAAACCGCCCGAAAAACCAAAGGTGAAGCCAAAACCGGACTCACCGAAAAAAGTACAGGTTCAAGAAAAGAAACCTAAACAGGAGAAAACCGAGAAGCCGGTTAAAGCACTTGAAAGGGGCAAAGAGAGCAAGCAGGGCATTGTGGCAAAAGCCGTGCCGAATGCAACGCCGAGTACGAAGACACAGGCTGGTGTTGCCAATGCCACTACAACGGGACAAGCTGCCGCCGGTGTGCAAAAGAGTGTCGCAGGCAGTGATGAGATTAACGCTTATAAAGCATTATTAAAACGGACATTGCAACAGCGGGCGAATAATATGTATCCGCAGCGTGAAAGAATGATGCGTAAAGGCGGGATTGTTACGGTGAGCTTCCACTTTTCATCGGCAGGTGAAATTAGCCAAGTGAGCGTGGTTAATTCCTCCGGCAACAGTAATTTAGACAATGCAGCGGTAAGAGCGACACAAACAACCCGAATGAGTAGCCCGCCACCGCCAAATTTCCCTCGTTCATTTACCGTGCCGATTAAATTCTCCGTTCAATAATATAATGCCTCTGATATCAGGGGCGTTTTCGATTAAATCGGCTGTTTGGGCACAGCGTTTGGATAGCCGAATTGTCTCCACGCTTCATATACAACCACGGCTACCGCATTGGATAAATTCATACTGCGGCTGTCTTTACACATTGGAATCCGAATTTTCTGTGCCATTGGCAAGCTATCTAAAATCGCTTGGGGAATACCACGGCTTTCGGGGCCAAACATCAAAAAATCGCCCAATTCATAACGGGCATCGCTGTGGTTTGGTTCACCTTTGGTGGTTAAGGCAAACAGGCGTTTAGGTTTGGCTTTCGCTAAGAAATCGTTAAAATTGCGGTATTTTTGAATATCGACAAACTCGTGATAATCCAAACCGGAACGGCGTAGTTTTTTGTCGTCCCACGCAAAGCCGAGGGGTTCAATAAGATGGAGCCGAAAACCGCAGTTCGCACATAATCGGATAATATTCCCGCTATTTTGCGGAATTTCTGGTTCATATAACACAATATCTAACATAATTTTTGCTGTTTAAACGATACAAGCGGTCGGTTTTAAGGTATTTTTGTCAAAATAGGGGGGATCTCACCGCTTGTTGATGATCTTTGCCATAAAAAAATGGGCATAATGCCCATTTTTTAGTTAAACCGAGAATTATTGTGCACGGATCACAACACGACGGTTTGGTTTTAAGCAACCTTTTAACGCTTGACCGCTTTCGTGTTTACACGCTTTCACTTGATTTGCTTTACCACGACCGATTGC
Organism: Muribacter muris; assembly: GCF_004569585.1. NCBI lineage: Bacteria > Pseudomonadati > Pseudomonadota > Gammaproteobacteria > Pasteurellales > Pasteurellaceae > Muribacter > Muribacter muris. The sequence continues at coordinate 37,345 of NZ_SPPA01000002.1, forward strand.
TTTGATGTTTGCTTTCACGCCTTGTGCTTGTAAGTAAGCTTTGGCCGTATTCGCACGAGCTTGGGACAATTTCAGGTTATAAGCCGCTGAACCTAAACGATCGGTATAACCGGTGATAGTAACTTTGGTCATACCGGCTGCTTTCAGATCTTTAGCAATGTTGTTTAAGGTTGATTTACCTTTTGCACTGAGGTTTGATTTGTCGAAATCAAAGAGGAAATCGCCGCTTAATACGTACTCTTTTGCCGGTGCAGGTGCCGGTTGTTGTACGGGAGCCGGAGTAGGTTGAACCGGTGCAGGCGCATCACGGTTAATGCTCGATGCACTAAAACAACCCGCTAAAAGTAATGTTGCGGCAGACACAGCCGTTAATTTCATTGCATTTTTAATCATTTTAAATTCCTTAGAATGAATGACATAGGGAAAGATATGTAATAAGTTTTTGCAAAACTCAAAAAAGCATCACTATACTAAATTTTTCTGCATAGAAAAACAAGAAATAAGCGATTTACCCGAGAGTTTTGTGCAAAAGCCTTTTCCAAATGATGAGCGACTGGGCTATAATAGCCTAAATTTACTGTATAAAAGCACATTAAGAGGCGATATGACGGATTTCTCTTTATTATTGGACGGGCTGAACGATAAACAGCGAGAGGCGGTTGCCGCTCCGATCGGCAATTATTTAGTCCTTGCAGGTGCGGGCAGCGGTAAAACCCGTGTGCTGACCCACCGCATTGCGTGGCTGATTGGGGTGGAAAACGTGCCGGAATCCAATATTTTGGCGGTAACTTTTACCAATAAAGCCGCCGCAGAGATGCGTCATCGGATTGAATATACCCTTTCCCAATCCAGCGATCACCGCCTGTTTGGAATGTGGGTCGGCACATTTCATAGTGTAGCGAACCGCTTGTTGCGAGCCCACTATCTTGATGTGCAGTTGCCCCAAGATTTTCAGATTATGGATACGGAAGATCAGCAACGCTTGATAAAACGTTTGTTGAAGCTACACAATATTGATGAAAAACACTATCCGCCGAAGCAAGTGGCGTGGTTTATCAATGCACAAAAAGATCAGGGCTTACGGGCGAAGGATATTTTGGCTCAAGATGATGAGCACGGTAAAGTGTTGGTGCAAATCTACCAAATTTACCAAGAGGCGTGCGACCGCGCCGGCTTGCTGGATTTTGCCGAGTTGCTGATTAGAGCTTACGAGCTTTTCAAATTTAACCCATTGATTTTAAAGCGTTATCAGCAACGTTTTCAGCATATTTTGATTGATGAGTTTCAGGATACCAACCATATTCAATATAAGTTAATTCATCTGCTTGCCGGTGAAAGCGGTAAGGTGATGATTGTCGGCGATGATGATCAGTCGATTTACGGCTGGCGGGGGGCACAAGTTGAGAATATCCAACGCTTCTTGGACGATTATGCTCAAGTACAGACGATCCGCCTTGAGCAGAACTATCGCTCGACCGGTCATATTCTCAACTCGGCAAACGCCTTAATTGCCAATAATAACAGCCGTCTCGGTAAAAATTTGTGGACAGACAGCGGTGATGGCGAACCTGTGGAAATTTACTGTGCATTCAATGAGTTAGATGAAGCCCGTTTTGTTGCCTCGCAAATTAAACGCTGGACAGAAGACGAAGGTGAGCTAAATGAATGTGCCGTTCTATACCGTAGCAACAGCCAATCCCGTGTGATTGAGGAAGCCTTTATTCAAGCGAATATTCCTTACCGAATTTACGGCGGAATGCGTTTCTTTGAGCGCCAGGAGATCAAAGATGCACTTGCCTATTTACGCCTGATTGCCAACCGTCAAGACGATGCCGCCTTTGAACGCATTGTGAATACGCCGCCACGTAGTATCGGCGATCGTACCCTCGATGCGTTGCGTCAGCTCACTCGCAGTCGCCAGATCACTCTGTGGCAAGCAATTCAAGTGGCAATCCAAGAGGAGCATTTATCCGGCAGGGCTGCTGCGGCATTGTTACGGTTTGTGGAGCTGATTAACGCCCTTGATCAAGAAACCGAGCAAATGCCCCTGTTTGAGCAGACGGATTTTGTGATCAAAAAATCGGGCTTATATGAAATGTATCAGCAGGAAAAAGGGGACAAAGGCGAAGTGCGGATTGAAAACTTGGCAGAACTGGTAACCGCCACCCGTCAATTTGTCAAACCGGACGAAGCCGATGAAATGAGCGATCTGACTGCGTTCCTTACCCACGCGTCGTTGGAAGCGGGCGAAACCCAAGCCGCGCCAAACCAAGACTATGTGGAAATGATGACGCTCCACTCTGCTAAAGGCTTGGAGTTCCCTCGTGTATTTATGGTTGGCGTGGAAGAAGGCATTTTCCCAAGCGGAATGAGCCACGATGAAGGACGTTTACAGGAAGAACGCCGTCTTGCTTATGTCGGCATTACCCGCGCCAAACGAAAATTAACGATCAGCTATGCCGAAAACCGTCGTCTGTACGGCAAAGAAGAGCGTCATCTGCCTTCACGCTTTATCGCCGAGCTGCCGGAGGCACATATCCGAGAAGTACGCCTGCGGGGGAATATCAACCGACCGGCGAATTTTGCCAACTCTCGAGTAAGACAGAATGCTGACGGCATCGTAGAAAATAAAGCCAAATGGCAAATGGGGCAGAAAGTTCGCCACGAAAAATTTGGGCAAGGCACGATCATCAATGTCGAAGGCGGCGGCGAACAGACCCGCTTGCAAATTGCTTTCGTTCAACAAGGGATCAAGTGGTTAATCGCCAAAGTGGCGAAATTGGAAAAAATCTAAGTTGATAATACAAGCTGGCGGTTTCGACTTGTTTTTTGCACTATGGTGGCTTGAAATAAGTTGTGTGAATAGTGGAGACGAGTATCTTGTATAAAATATCCGCCGTGCTATGAAAGCATCGCTTCAAATTTCTCGGCGAAAGTTCCCCATTGCAAAAAAGCGGTCAAAACCGACCGCTTGTTGTGATTAGACGGAAAACGGGTATTGGATACTTGGGTGGTATTGGTAATTTTCCACCTGAAAATCATCTAGGCTGACCCACGTTTCGAGATCGTCAAGGGACTTAATCTCCGGATTGATGATCAGTTTCGGGGCGTGGAACGGGGTTCGCTTCAGTTGTACATCACGCATTAGTGCGAGCTGATCCTCGTAAATATGCGCATTGACGATTTTATGGAAAGCCTGTCCCGCTTGATGTCCGGTAATTTGCGACATCAATGCCAAGAAAGTGTAGCACTGGATCATATTCCAATTTAGCCCAAGCGGAACGTCCGCAGAACGCTGGGTGCTGTTCAGGTAAAGCACGCCGTCAAGCAGCGAAAAATGGTGGCTGTGCAGGCACGGACGGAGGCAACCCATATGAAATGCACCGGGGTGGTAAAAGGTGTAAATTTCGCCTCGATTGTCCACACCACGTTTGAGATCATCGACAATTTGACGCAGTAAATCAATAGTACCCGTGCCGTCAGCTTTTGGGAAACTGCGTCCGACTGCGCCATATACCAGCCCCATATCATCTTCACCTTTGCGGTAAGGATTGGCTCGCCACGCAGCATTTTCATTCGCATTGGCATCCCACGATTTTGTACCGAGCCGGCGAAAATCGGCGGCGTTATCGTAACCACGGATATAGCCGAGTAATTCGGCGATAGCGGCTTTCCAAAAGCTCTTGCGAGTGGTAACTAACGGAAATTCGCCACTGGCGACATCATAGGTTAAATCGGCGTTAATCACGGTTAAACACCGCTTGCCGGTACGTTCATTTTCGACCCATTTGCCCCGTTCGACAATGCGTTGGCAAAGTGCTAAATACTGCTTCATTTTAAATGCTCAAAAAAATCAAGAAATTTCGCTAGTTATTCGGTAGAATGGGCTAGCTGTCCAATTAAAATGGAAGGAGTATAGCATATGAAATCGTTAAAATCTTTGTTTGTTATTTCGACACTTTTCGCCCTTGCGGCGTGTAGCGGCTCAAATTCGGCGGGCTGGAAGCGACTGGCGGAAACGGAAGTCGATCAGAAATCCTATGCGATAGCTTACGGTGCAACGGCACAAACTTATGCCGATCGGGTAAACGGCAGCTATGATATTGACGCTTTTGTACGGGGCGTGGACGATTGGTTTAACCAAAAAGTGAGCTTGCCGATTGAACAAATTCGGGCAAGTCTGCTGAACCGTATGCTCGATCACAATGTTTATGCCTATTACAGTGGCGTGTTGCACGCAGCGGATTTTCAGGCGAAATTTAACTATTTAAGCCCGACCTGTTGGGGCTTTGTGCAGTCGCCTAGCTTAACGCAAGGGATTTATGATGCGTTAGTGGATATCCAAAAAAATCAGGTACGCAACGATAAATATATCCAAGAGGGCGCGGATCAGGTGTTGCACCTTTGCGTAGAACAGGTGGAAGCCGACCAGCAAAAACAAAAATCGAAAAAAGCACGTTAATACGCCGATCGACAAGCGGGGAGATTTGCAAAAAATCTGCAAAATCTCCCCGCTTGCTCTTTCTTATTTTCGCCGCATTTAATAGAATGGCGGCACGATTTTTCGACCGCCGAGCCGACTGCGCTAATGAAACTGAATATTCCGACTTATCTCACTCTCTTTCGGGTAGCGTTAATTCCGCTGTTTATTGTGGCGTTTTATCTGCCGTTGTCCTACGCACCGGAAATCACCACGCTGATTTTCTTTATTGCCTCTATTACCGATTGGTTTGACGGTTATTTAGCGAGAAAATGGAACCAAGCCACCCGCTTGGGGGCATTTTTAGATCCGGTGGCGGATAAAGTGTTGGTTGCTATTGCGTTGGTGTCGGTGGTGGAGTTTTACCATACTTGGTGGATCACCATTCCAGCCGGCATTATGATTGCCCGTGAAATAATTATTTCTGCTTTGCGGGAGTGGATGGCGGAGCTGGGCGAGCGGGCAAATGTTGCCGTTTCCATTTGGGGGAAAGTCAAAACAATGGCGCAAATGCTGGCGCTCGGCGGTTTACTGTGGCGGCAAAGTCATCTAATGGAAATTTTAGCTTTTATCCTGCTTTATGTGGCGGTGTTTCTGACCATTTGGTCAATGTTGCAATACCTTAAAGCGTCCAAAGGCAGTTTATTGAAATCCTAAATTTTGCCAAAAATCCCTATTTTCAGACCGCTTGCAAGCGGTCTTTTCCGTTCAAACATAAACAATGTCCAAGTTTAATGCCAAACAATTCCTTGCCGATGTACCGCACAGCCCGGGCGTGTACCGAATGTATGATGACAAAGGCACGATCATTTATGTCGGCAAAGCAAAAGATCTGAAAAAACGGCTGGCAAGCTATTTTCGGGCGAATTTAGCCAGCCGTAAAACAGAAGCGTTAGTGGCGCATATTGCCCATATTGACACCACGCTGACCCATTCCGAAACGGAAGCCTTACTGCTGGAACATAACTACATCAAGGAAAATCAGCCCCGCTACAATGTGTTGCTGCGAGACGATAAATCCTACCCCTATATTTTGCTGACACGTCATACCCACCCTCGTTTGAGCAGTTTTCGAGGCAGTAAAAAGGTGGCGGGCGAGTATTTCGGGCCTTATCCGAATGCCTCTGCTGTGCGGGAAACCCTCAATTTACTGCAAAAACTCTTCCCGATACGCCAATGCGAAGACAGCTACTATAAAAACCGTTCTCGCCCCTGTCTGCAATACCAAATCGGGCGTTGTCTTGCTCCCTGCGTTGAGGGATATGTGAACGAGGCGGAATATGCGCAGCAGGTGCAATTTGTGCGGCTGTTTTTACAGGGGAAAGATCAGCAGGTGATCGAACATTTGATCGCCAAAATGGAACAGGCAGCGGCGGATCTGGATTTTGAAGCGGCGGCATGTTTCCGTGATCAAATTCAGCAAGTACGAGCAGTAACGGAGAAGCAGTTTGTCTCTAACGAGCGGCTAGACGATCTGGATATTATCTCGATCGCTTATCAACACGGCATTGCGTGCGTGCATATTTTGTTTGTTCGTCAGGGTAAAGTGCTGGGTAATCGCAGTTATTTCCCCAAAGTACCGAGCCATACGGAGCTTGCCGAGTTGAGCGATACTTTTATCGGGCAATTCTATTTGCAGATGAACCAACACCGCACCATTCCGCATCAAATTGTGATCGATCACCCTGTCAGCGAAGCGGTGGCACTTGAGCAGGTATTGAGCGATCAAGCGGGTCATAAAGTGAGTATTTTAGTCAAAGTGCGGGGCGAAAAAAGCCGTTACCTTGCGCTTGCCAAAACCAATGCAATGGCGGCATTAACCTTGCAGCTCAAGCAAGACAGTCGGATTCAGGCTCGCTATCAAGACTTACAAGCGGTGCTTTGTCTGCCCAAAATTACCAGAATGGAGTGCTTTGATATTAGCCATACAATGGGTGCGCAAACGGTCGCTTCTTGCGTGGTATTTGATGAAAACGGCCCGTTAAAATCCGATTATCGCCGCTTCAATATTGAAGGCATTACGGGAGGCGATGACTATGCCGCAATGGAACAGGCACTGCTCAAACGTTACAACAAGCCGTTACCGCCGGAAAAAATTCCCGATATTATTTTTATTGACGGTGGCAAAGGGCAGCTCAATCGAGCATTGGAGACCTTTGCCAACTTAAATGTGGCGTGGGATAAAACCAAGCCGCTCTTGATTGGTGTGGCGAAAGGCGTGGAACGTAAAGCCGGCTTGGAAACCTTGCTCATCAGCAAATGGGACAAAGAAATCCACCTACCGCCCGACAGCCTTGCGTTACATTTAATTCAGCATATTCGGGACGAATCCCACAATCACGCCATCAGCGGACACCGTAAAAAACGGCAGAAGGCCTTTACGGAAAGCGGGTTGGAGTCGATCGCCGGCGTGGGCGCAAAACGTCGCCAAGCGCTGCTGAAATACCTTGGCGGAATGCAGGGGGTTAAGGCGGCAACATTGGCGGAAATTCAATCCGTCCCGGGCATTTCTAACGCCTTGGCAGAGGTGATTTTTGATACCTTGCAAAACAGTTGAATAAGGCACGCATTGCGTGCCTTATGAGTGATATTAGAAGCTGTAATTGACGCTGGCTTTGATATTCCGCCCTGTGCCTTCCATTAGGCTGAACGCGGGTTGATATTGTTTATCAAACAGGTTTTCCACCGCAACATCAAAACGTAATGCCCCGTTTTTCCCCATTGGCGTATAGCCGACTTGTAGATCGGTAAGCGTATAGCCACGGTAATGGGTGGCATACTGGCTCGGTACGCGTTTTTGGGCTTGGTAGCGGGTAATGCGAGCGCCGAGATCGAGCTTATCCGTAAGGACGGCATAATTCACAGCAACACCGAATTTGGCTGCCGGTACATTGGCAAGTGCTTCGTGGTTGGAGCGGTTTTTGCCGTGGGTTTGGGCATAGTGAGCAAGTAGGCTAACACGCTCGGTTGCATAGTTTGCGGCTAATTCGACCCCTTGCAGACGGACATTCGCCACATTTTGGTATTGGGAAATGTTCGGGAACGGTGAGCGGGGGTTACTACTATATACCTCCAGATTGATGAGATTTTTTACATCGTTTTGGAAATAGGTTGCCTCTAAGCTCAATTTATCCTGCTCACGGAAGACATTCTCAAAATGCAAGTTGGCATTAAGCTCTTTATTTTTAGCCGTTTCCGGCTGTAAATTCGGGTTTTCAAGGAAGTGATTGATTGCACTGCGATTACGCATTGCCGTGCCGAAATGCGCCCCGCTTGAGTAGCGTTCTTGAATGGACGGTGCACGGAACGCCTCCGTATAACGCGCACTGAGATCTAACCAAGGCGTTGTTTTCCACGTTAATGCCACTGCCGGAGACCAGCGGTCGTCCTGTGTATTGGCGTATTCGCCTTGCCGATTAGTCGTTTTGTAGCGGTCGTAGCGTACGCTTGGCGAGAGGATAAGGCGTTGCTCAAACAACGGAAAATGGGCAAGCAAATAAGCATCGGTAACGGTGGATTTGACATTGTAAGGATCTGCTCGGTACGCATCTGTTGCATTTTTGCCACGCTCGGTTCTGGCGTGATCTTGATAGTAATCCACCCCGTAAGTGAAGATAGCGCCGTTTAAGTCGGACGTATTACGCAGGTTAAAGCCTTTGGTTGTGAGTTTGGTTTGGTCTCGAATATCGCTGTTAAGACGAGCCTCTTTTTCAAGGGTACTGTTACGGTATAAAGTGAATTGGGTGTTGAAATACGGATTATCTTTCGGATTAAAATAGTAATTCAGCACGCTGCTTTGATCCGTGATTTGCTGACGGGTCAAATAGGAGATACTGCCGAGTTCGCCGTAAATTTTCGTCATATCACAACTGGCTGCGGGGTTGGTATGGCAGTTTCGGATAATCTGCGTGAGCGCTTCAAAGGTAAATTCCGAAGCTAATTCGTTGTTACTTGGGGCAACTTGGTTTGCTTTGCTCAAACGGTGGGATAATTCCAGCCGATTGCTATCGTCAATTTGCCAACCGAGTTTGGCTAATCCGCCCGTTTGGCGGTAGGCGGAATTTGGTTGTTTCTCTCCTTTACCGAGGCGCAGATTGTCCGCATCGTGATAAAAGCCGGCGAGTAAGGCATCAAAGCGATCATTTGCCATAAATACCGAACCTTCCGTTTCGCTGAGGCGGTTGGCGGATTGATAGCCCTGACGCAGATTTGCCCCAACGGTTTGGTTGGCTTTGAGCAGATCCAAGGCAGTCGGCGTACGCATTGCCACCACGCCGCCCAGCGCACCGGATCCCCATAGGCTGCTTGCCGGCCCTTTGATTACCTCAAGCTCTTGCACCAGTGAGAGTGGTAGGAAATAAGATCCCCGATGTTCCAAGTCAAAATTTTGGCGTACGCCGTCGATCACCTGTACAACCCGATTACCGCCGATACCGCGAATGGTCGGCTTTTGGGCGAGAGGTCTTGCACCGCCCTGAATGTCAAGGTTATTCAAATATTTCAACGCATCGGCAACGCTGGTCGGCTGGCGGGCAAGTAAGGCATTTTTACTGATGCTTTCACTGGGATTGGCATACTCTGCCCATTGGCTCGGATCTCGCCCTGCAATGACGTGAACTTCATCCAATTGAACCGCTTGTTGAGCGGTTTCTGCCAAGGCTAGTGGGGAAAGCGCAATAAACACGGCACTGTAAATTTTAGATAATTTCATCGGTGATCCTAAATATGAAGAATATTGCGTGGATTATAGAGGAATAAATATAAAACTCAATGTTATTGATAACAATTCTCATTATTTTAATTAAGTAATGCCGACAAGCCTATGATTTAAACACAAACATCGGTGTGTGGCTGACGGGATCGGCGTGAATTTCGACATCCAGATCGAATACCTGTTTCAGTAGCTGTTCGCTCATCACTTGCTGCGGCATGCCTTGCTTAATCAATTCCCCCTGTTTCAGCACAACCAAATGATCGCAATAACGGCAGGCTTGATTGAGGTCGTGCAGCACGGTAATGACCGTTTTGCCCTGTTGCTGTAAGGTACGCATCATTGCCATTAGCTCGGCTTGATGGCTGAGATCCAAATAGGTGGTCGGCTCGTCCAGCAAAATAATCTCGGTATTTTGTGCCAGCACCATTGCCAAAAAGGCTCGTTGCTGCTGACCGCCGGAAAGGCTTATCACCGGATAATCGGCAAATTGCGCCATTTGGGTCGCAGCCAAAGCCTGTTCAACTAACTCCTCATCTTGCAGGCTGAGCCGTCCCCACATATTAAGATAGGGCGAACGTCCGAAAGAAACCAGCTCTTTGACGCTTATCCCTTCCGGTACGATGTGCCGTTGTGGTAGAAAGGCAAGGGTTTTCGCATAGGCTTTTGCAGATTTTTGCCAAATATCGACCGCTTGATAGCGAATATGCCCTGATTTTGGCTTGAGTAAACGTGCGAGGGCTTTTAATAGTGTGGATTTTCCACAGCCGTTCGGCCCTAGTAGCGCAATAATTTGATTTTTCGGAAAGGTAATGCTCAAGTTAGGGACGATAGTGGTCTCTTGATAGGCAAGTTGAAGATCGGTAACGGCAAGCATTATTTTATTCTCATCAGTAAATAGAAAAAGTAGGGCGCACCCAAAATAGCGGTAAGAATACCGGCGGGAAGCTCAATAGGCGGAGCAATGACACGGGCTAAAATGTCCGCCAACAGTAGTAATATCGCCCCCAATAAAAAGGCGGTCGGAAGTAAGCGGCTATGTCGTCCGCCCACAAGATAACGTGCCAAATGCGGAGCGGCTAAACCGAGAAAGCTGATTGGACCACAGACAGCAACCGCCGTAGTTGCGAGGGCAACCGCCAAGAGCAAAACGGCTATTTGCGTTGTCTGCAATGATACGCCGAGGCTGGCGGCTTTCTGTTCGCCTAAGGATAAGGTATCCAAATCTCGACAAAATACTACACTCAGTGGCAATAATAGGCAGAGGAGCGGTACGGCAACCGAGACATAGTTCCAACTTCGCCCCCACAAACTGCCGGTCAGCCATAACATTGCGGCGTTAATATCCATTGGGTACGAGAGCATCAGATAGTGGCTGAGGGCGACCCATAAACTCGCCAGTGCCACGCCGACAATCGCCATTTTTATGGAACGAAAATGGCGTCCGCATAGCCACCAAAGTAATAAAAAAGCACTTAAGCCGCCGATAAAGGCGAATATTGGTAGCCAGTAGAAATCAAGTGAAGGGAAGAACAGTAAGCACGCCACGGCAACTAGCCCTGCAGCACTGTTAATGCCTAAAATATCCGGTGAGGCGAGCGGATTTCTGACGATACTTTGAATGAGAACCCCTGAAACTGCTAATGCACCACCAATCACAACGGCCAGTAACGTGCGGGGAAGACGGTATTCCATTAAGGTGAAAGCGTAAGGGTGATCGGGGTTTTGTACAATGTCAAAAAGGGTTCGCCAAGATAGGCTCACCGTGCCGAATTGAAGGCTTGCGATTATCAGCCCGAATAATATCGGCAGGCAGATAAGGTAGAGGCTTTTTTGCAAAAAAGTACGCCGAACTGACCGCGTGTTTGCCATTATATCTGTTTTCCTCGTGCAAATAGGATAAAAATCGGCGCTCCGAGCAGAGCTAAAATGGCGCCGGCGGGGATCTCACTCGGAAAATTGACCGCGCGTGCCACAATATCGGCAAACAGCATCAAACTTGCGCCGAACAACATTGTGATCGGTAATGCTTTGCGTAGATCATAACCTATCCAATAACGTGCAAGATGGGGAATCAATAAGCCGATAAAAGCAATCGGGCCGGCAATGCTAACGCTTGACCCGACAATCAGCAATGCGACGATATTACTCAACCAACGGATTAGGGATAAATTTACCCCAAGTGTTTGTGCCGATTCATCGCTTAAATGGAGTAAGTTTAATCGGCTCGCAAATAGCAGGCTAAAGAGTGCCGTGAGTAAAAAGAAAGGGAATGCCACTTGCCATTCACCCCAACGAACGTGTGCTAAACCGCCTGCCAGCCAATTCATAATATTGGCGGCGTGATCTTCGGCAATGATGATGACTAATTTGGTTAATGCAGTACAGAATAGTGATACCGCAATGCCCGCTAGAATAACCCGCTGACGATTTGCATTCAACCGCCAGCCACCGCTAATCATCATTACCAGTAACCAGCTCAGACCGCCGCCAAGGCTGGCGATCAAGGCAATACTGTAATGGCGAAAACTTGCCGGCAACACAGCGGTAGCAATAACCATTGCCAAACTGGCGCCGGCATTGACGCTTAATAGCGAGGGAGATGCAAGCGGGTTGCGGGTGATAGTTTGCAACAGTGCGCCGGCAACGGCTAAATTTGCCCCCATTACTGCCGCTGTTAATGCACGGGGTAAACGGAGATCAAAGACGGTGATTTGGACGATTTCATCCGCTTCCTGTCCAAAAATACTGAGGCTTTCCAAAGCTGAAATCGGGGTGGGATAATAGAGAAACAGGCTTCCCCATATCAGCAACAGTAAGACGATAATCGGGAAAGCCCAACGTAGCAAAAACGTCATCTATTTTGTGTCTGTCAAAAAAGTTTGGAGCTGCTGTGCCATTAGTTCCGCTGCTTCAATCCCCCTTGCTCTTGCCCAAAGGTTGCTATCCACGGTTAAAATCCGTTGCTGTTTTACCGCCGGAATCAATTTCCACAGCGCTTCGTTTTGCCATTTTTTCGCAATACTTTCATCACGGTAGTGGGTAATAATCATTAGCTCTGGTTTTTCCGCCACGACTTGCTCTAAACCGACCAACGCACTTGGCTTGTTATCGGCAGGGGCTTTCGGCATTGTAAGCCCTAAGGCTTCGACTAAACCGCCGGCATAGGATTCATTATTGTATAAACGAAATTCCGTTTCACGAGAAATGCCGATGATTGTTTTGTATCCTTTTGATAATTGCTTAGCGATATCGCTTATCCGCTGTTGATGCTGCGCAATGCGTGCTTGCATTTGCTCGGATTTACCGAGTAAATCACCAATTTTTTGGGCGGTTTCAAGGTTTTCACGGTAATTTTCATTGCGGGAATTAAATACAACTGTCGGGGCGATCTTCTTCAGTTCTTCATACACCCCACTATGGCGGTTTTCATCGGCAATGATTAAATCCGGCTTGAGTGCTGAAATCGCCTCGAGGCTTGGTTGGGAACGTGTACCGACCGATTGCCACGGCTGAATTTTATCCCGTACCTGCTGCAAGATACGGGTTTTGTCGTTGTCGTCTGCCACACCGACAGGGCTAACGCCGATTTGTGCTAACGCATCGACATAAGAATACTCCAATGCCACTACGCGCTGTGGCACTTGCGCTAAGCTGAATTCGCCCTTTTGATCTTTAACCGTTACGGCGGAGGCAAAACCGCTGAATATCAGTGCAGAGACAGCGAAAAGAGATTGACATAATTTAGACATCACTGTTTTCCTATTCAAAACAAAAGATACCAAATTATAACGCACTTTTGTTATTGAGAATAATTCTTTTTTGTAATGTTGGCAAAATTTGTCTATTTCTGCCAACATCTCACCGCTTGCAGTTCCTATTTTGCCAACTTTTGTAACAATTTGGCGTGAATGCCGCCGAAAGCGCCGTTACTCATTATTAAAATGTGATCTGTTGGCTGTGCGTGTTGCACAATCAGTTCAATAAATTGTTCGAGATTGTCGCTGCTGTACGAAGGCTGGGGTAATGCTTCGGTAATATCGCTCACCTGCCACGGAATAGTGTCCGGTTGGAAGACAAAGACCATATCGGCTTCCGTGAGAGAGGGGGCAATTTCTGCTTTGTGAACGCCCATTTTCATTGTATTGGAGCGAGGTTCTAACACGGCAAGAATCCGCTGTTTGCCGACTTTACCCCGTAGGGCGGCAAGTGTGGCACGAATTGCGGTCGGGTGGTGAGCAAAATCATCATATACGGTGATGCCGCCGACTTCGCCTTTGACTTCCAAACGCCGATTTGCGTTGATAAAACTATTCAGCCCTTGGCACGCTTTTGCGATGTCTATGCCGGCGTGATGGGCGGCGGCAATCGCCATTAAGCCGTTGTGCATATTGTGTTCACCCACTAATTGCCAATCGACTTCCCCCGCTTTTTGTTGTTGATGATAAACCGTGAATGCAGAGCAATCGGCTTTCAGCGGTTCGGCATACCATTCATTTTGTTTGCCGATCAACTGTTGTTGGCTGTAACTGCCCATTGCAAGTGTATCTTGTACATTTTGATCGGCACTGGCGGACAGGATTAGCCCCGTTTGCGGCATTGTGCGGACAAGGTGATGGAATTGACGTTGAATGGCTTTCAAATCGTCAAAAATATCGGCGTGGTCAAAATCAATGTTATTGATAATCAAGGTTTTTGGGGAGTAATGAATGAATTTAGAGCGTTTGTCGAAAAAGGCACTGTCGTATTCATCTGCCTCAATCACAAAAAACGGTGCAGAACCGGCACGGGCAGAAATGCCGAAATTCCCCGCCACGCCACCGATTAAAAAGCCGGCATCGATCCCGCTTTGTTCAAAAATCCACGCTAACATTCCCGTTGTGGTGGTTTTGCCGTGTGTGCCGGACACGGCGAGGACCCAGCGATCTTTGAGGAGATGATCGTGTAGCCATTGCGGGCCGGAGGAAAAATTCAGTTGGTTATCAAGGACGTACTCGACACAGGGATTACCCCGCCGCATTGCATTGCCGATGATGACCATATCCGGCGCAGGTTGGAGCTGCTCAATATCGTAGTTCGGGATAATCTCAATCCCGCTTTTTTCCAAAAACGTACTCATCGGCGGGTACACGTTGGTGTCCGAGCCGGTAACTTTATAGCCAAGCTCTCGGGCAATGATTGCCACCCCGCCCATAAATGTGCCGCAAATGCCGAGAATATGAATATGTTGCTGTTTCATTATGACCTCAATGAAAAATGTGATCTCTTTCACAAAATAACACTTTGCCGACAAAGTGTTTTCAAATTGGCGGGTATAATAAAACAAAGCCTGCCGAATAGCTAATAAGGAGCAAAAAAATGAAAACATTGGGCGAGTTTATTATAGACCGACAAGCAGAGTACCCCGGTGCAACGGGTGAATTAAGCGGTATTTTGTCCTCAATCCGCTTATCCGCCAAAATTATTCACCGTGATATCAATCGGGCGGGGCTGACGCAGGATATTTTGGGCGTATCCGGCGATGAAAATATTCAAGGCGAAGCGCAAATGAAATTGGACGTCTTTGCCAATGAAACGATGAAAAAAGCGTTGATCGCCCGTGGCGATGTTGCTGGTTTTGCCTCGGAGGAGGACGATACGTTTGTTGCCTTTGATACGGAACGGGGACGCAATGCCAAATATATTTTAATGACCGATCCGCTTGACGGTTCGTCTAATATTGATGTGAATGTGTCGGTCGGTACGATTTTTTCCATTTATAAACGGGTCTCGCCGATCGGCACACCCGTTACCCTTGAGGATTTCTTGCAAGAGGGGCGTAAACAGGTGGCTGCGGGTTATGTTACCTACGGCTCATCAACAATGCTGGTCTATACCACCGGAAATGGGGTAAACGGTTTTACCTATGATCCGTCGTTAGGTTTGTTTATTCTCTCCCACCCGAATATGAAAATGCCGTTTGAAGGCAAATATTATTCCATTAACGAGGGGCAATATGTTACCTTCCCTGAAGGCGTGAAACGGTTCATCAAGTTCTGCCAAGAGGAAGATAAAGCCACGAAACGCCCTTATTCTTCACGCTATATCGGCTCATTAGTGTCGGATTTTCACCGTAATTTACTCAAAGGCGGCATTTATATTTACCCGACTTCCACCAGCTACCCGAAAGGCAAGCTCCGTCTGCTTTACGAGGGCAATCCAATGGCGTTTTTAGCCGAACAGGCGGGCGGAATGGCAACGGATGGCTTTAATCCGATTTTGGATATAAAGCCGACCGAGCTACACCAGCGTGTGCCGTTTTTCGTCGGATCAAGTGCAATGGTGCAAAAAGCCGGCGAGTTAATGGCTGCCTTTCGCTAATAGCAAAAAGTGAGGCAAAACAGACCGCTTGCGTTGGCGGTCTTATAGCTTTTTAGCATAATAGCCTACCTTTTGTTCTTTACCTTAAGTGGAATAATCGGTATCTTTCGCCGATATTTTTCTTTTTAGCCCGAATCCTAATCGGAGGTTCTCTATGAAATTGACTACCAAACTTTCGTTAATCGCAGCCACACTGTTTGTTTCAAGTGTCGCACAGGCGGCGGATAAAACCTTTGTGAACTGTGTCAGCCGTTCACCGACCGGTTTCAGCCCTGCTTTAGTGATGGACGGGATTTCCTATAATGCCAGCTCCCAACAGGTCTATAACCGTTTGGTTGAGTTTGTACGCGGTTCAACGGATATTGAACCGGCATTGGCGGAAAGTTGGACGGTCAGTGATGACGGGCTAACCTATACCTTTCAACTACGCAAAGGGGTGAAATTCCACTCCAACAAACAATTTACCCCAAGTCGTGATTTTAATGCCGATGATGTGATCTTCTCATTCCAACGTCAGCTAGACAAAGCACACCCGTATCACAATGTGTCTAAAGCGACCTATCCGTATTTCAATGCAATGAAATTCCCGAAATTGCTGAAATCGGTCGAGAAAGTGGACGATCACACGGTGAAAATCACCTTAAATCACCAAGATGCCACTTTCCTTGCCAGCTTGGGAATGGATTTTATCTCCATTTATTCCGCTGAATATGCGGACGCTTTAATGAAAGCCGGCACGCCGGAAGTGCTAGATACTACGCCAATCGGCACAGGGCCGTTTGTATTTGCCGGTTATCAGCTTGATCAACGCATTCGCTTTTTAGCAAACAAAGACTATTGGAAAGGCAAAGCGGATATTGACCGCTTGATCTTCGATATTGTGCCGGATGCCACCGCGCGTTATGCCAAATTGCAAGCGGGGGCTTGCGATATGATGGATTTCCCAAATCCTGCCGATTTGGAAAAAATGAAAACCGATCCGAAAATTCAGTTGTTATCCCAAGCCGGTTTAAATATTGCCTATATTGCATTTAACACCGAAAAAGCACCGTTTGATAATCTAAAAGTCCGTCAAGCACTCAATTATGCGGTGGATAAAAATGCGATTATTGATGCTGTCTATCGTGGGGCGGGCGTGGCAGCTAAAAACCCGCTGCCGCCTACCATTTGGGGCTATAACAATGCTATAGAGGGCTATGAATATAATCCGGAAAAAGCGAAAGCACTTTTGAAAGAAGCCGGCTTTGAAAACGGTTTTGAAACGGAAATTTGGGTTCAGCCGGTGGTGAGAGCCTCTAATCCCAACCCACGCCGTATGGCAGAGTTAATCCAAAGCGACTGGGAAAAAGTCGGCGTTAAATCAAAATTGGTGAGCTATGAGTGGGGCGATTATATCAAACGCACCAAAGCGGGTGAATTGACCGCCGGCACATACGGTTGGTCGGGCGACAACGGCGATCCGGATAATTTCCTCTCTCCGTTATTTGGGAGCGAAAATGTCGGTAACAGTAACTATGCCCGCTTCAAGAATGCCGAATTAGACGGATTACTCAGTAAGGCGGTTGCTTTATCGGATAAAACCGAACGTAGCAAATTGTACGAACAAGCCCAAGTGTTACTAAAAGAGCAAGCCCCTTGGATCAATGTGGCTCACTCAATCAGCTTTGCTCCAATGAGCAAACGGGTGCAAGATTACAAGCAAAGCCCGTTCGGCTATTCCTATTTCTACGGCACTAAAGTGGTGGATTAATTTTTCACAAAATCGAGCTGCAAAGAACAGGGACAGGGGAAACCGTGTCCCTATCTTTTTTGGAAAAAAACCTAAGCAACTCACCGCTTACAATGCAAATATACCTTTTTATAATGTGATCCTTCTCACATTTTCAACAAAATCTTCTTATTCAAACCAATTAAATTTGCAAATGGAAATAGTTTGCATTAAATTTAAAACCTTTCATTCCACCTGCTCATTTTATAAAA
Organism: Muribacter muris; assembly: GCF_004569585.1. Classification (NCBI taxonomy): domain Bacteria; kingdom Pseudomonadati; phylum Pseudomonadota; class Gammaproteobacteria; order Pasteurellales; family Pasteurellaceae; genus Muribacter; species Muribacter muris. The sequence continues at coordinate 54,876 of NZ_SPPA01000002.1, forward strand.
AGCAGATTTAACGAGGTGTTTTTTAATGATTATTTCATCTGCCAACGATTATCAGAAAGCGGCACGCCGTCGTGTGCCCCCTTTTATGTTTCATTATGCGGACGGCGGTTCGTACTCGGAGCAAACATTAAGACGTAATGTCAGCGATTTGGAAAATATTGCGTTACGCCAACGTGTGTTAAAAGATATGTCGCAGTTGAGTACCGATATTGAACTGTTCGGTGAAACGTTGTCGATGCCGGCTATTCTTGCCCCCGTTGGAGCGTGCGGAATGTACGCTCGCCGCGGTGAAGTGCAAGCGGCGAAAGCGGCGGATAACAAAGGCATTCCTTTCACCCTTTCGACCGTGTCTATTTGCCCGATTGAAGAAGTTGCGCCTGCCATTAAACGCCCGATGTGGTTTCAACTTTACGTTTTAAAAGATCGCGGTTTTATGAAAAATGCGCTTGAACGCGCTAAGGTAGCCGGTTGCTCAACCCTGGTCTTTACCGTCGATATGCCGACACCGGGGGCTCGCTACCGTGATATGCATTCCGGTATGAGCGGACCTTATAAAGAGATCCGCCGTGTAATCCAAGGGGCACTTCACCCGTTTTGGGCGTGGGATGTCGGCATCAAGGGCAAGCCACACACCCTTGGTAATGTGTCTCACTATATGGGCAAGCAGATTGGGTTGGACGATTATATCGGCTGGCTGACAGAGAATTTTGACCCTTCTATTTCGTGGAAAGATTTGGAATGGATTCGTGAGTTTTGGGACGGCCCGATGGTCATTAAAGGCATTTTAGATCCTGAAGATGCCAAAGATGCGGTGAAATTTGGGGCGGACGGTATTGTGGTGTCCAACCACGGCGGTCGCCAATTAGACGGGGTATTGTCCAGTGCTAAAGCCTTACCGGCAATTGCTGATGCGGTGAAAGGGGATATTAAAATTCTCGCCGATTCCGGTATCCGCAACGGTTTGGATATTGTCAGAATGATCGCCTTAGGCGCTGATGCGTGTATGCTCGGTCGATCTTTTGTCTATGCCCTTGGGGCTGCGGGTCAAACCGGTGTAGAAAATATGCTCGAGCTTTTCAAAAAAGAAATGCGGGTAGCGATGACTCTCACCAGTAATCAAAAAATCAGCGACATCACTCGAGAAGCGCTGGTTGATCTCAGCAAAATTTAAGTATAAAACGGATAGGGCGATTTCGCCCTATTTTTCTTGTTACTTCAGTTACCCATTGAAGAGCGCTGTAATAGCCTTGAAGCTATTAAGCCGAATATATTATCCCCTTAACCACTTTTCAGAATTAGATCAAAAAATCGTAAATTTCTCCATTTTCCACTAGAACACGGCTACGTTATAGGGTAATCTTCGCAGAGTTTTTCGATTTATTTTAAAATTTTAATTATTTCAAGATAGGTGTTTTTATGATCAAAAAAATCGCTGTTTTAACAAGTGGTGGTGATGCACCGGGTATGAATGCGGCAATCCGCGGGGTTGTGCGTGCGGGGCTGACGGAAGGCTTGGAAGTGTATGGGATTTTAGACGGGTACTACGGTTTGTACCACGATAAAATCGTAAAACTTGAACGCCGTTCTGTCTCTGAAGTGATTAACCGTGGTGGTACTTTTTTAGGTTCGGCACGTTTCCCAGAGTTTAAAGATCCGGAAGTGCGTAAACAGTGCGTAGAAACGTTGAAGAAATATGAGATTGACGCGTTAGTGGTGATTGGCGGGGACGGCTCGTTTATGGGCGCAAAATTATTAACCGAAGAACACGGTATTGCCTGTATCGGACTGCCAGGAACGATTGATAATGATGTGGCAGGCACGGATTATACGATCGGCTACCAAACGGCATTAGAAACGGCGCTTGAGGCAATTGACCGCTTGCGTGATACCTCTACTTCACATAAACGGATCTCTATTGTTGAAATTATGGGGCGTCATTGCGGTGATTTGACCATCAATGCGGCATTAGCAGGCGGGTGCGAATATATCATTGTGCCGGAAAAAGGCTTTGATAAGGCATCCTTGATGCGTAACATTGGAGAGGGCTTCAAAAAAGGCAAGCGCCACGCCATTATTGCGATTACCGAGATGATGACGGACGTTTACGCACTAGCGAAAGAAATTGAGGAAGCCTTCGGACACGAAACCCGTGCGTGCGTACTAGGGCATACGCAACGTGGCGGTGCGCCTTGTGCATTCGACCGTATTTTAGCCTCTCGTATGGGGGTTTATGCGGTAGAACTATTATTAGCCGGGCACGCCGGTCGCTGTGTGGGTATTCAAAACGAAAAATTGGTGCATCACGATATTATTGAAGCGATCAATACAATGCGCCGTCCATTCAAAGAGGAATTGTTTGAAGTGTCGAGAAAGTTATTCTAATTTGACACGATCAATCAGAGCTTAAAAAAAGCGGTGCGATTTGCAAAAAATGGGGCAAATCGCACCGCTTGTTTTTTAGGATTAATCCATTTCACTCATTAAGCTGGCGTTACCGCCGGCGGCTGCGGTATTGATACTGATAGCTTTTTCGTGTACCAATGGGAACAGTGAGAGAGCCAGATCGAGACTGTCGATATAGGTCAAAATCGCACCTGAACGTTCGGCATAATGCTGTTTTTGTGCCTCGTCGATCTGGTCAAGCACAATCATTACACTCAGTTGTGTGAGTTGGTTCAAATCTTCGCTGACCTCAAGGTAATCGGTGAGCAGCCGTCCATATTGGGCAAGCGGGCTATCTTTTTGCACCACCGCTTTGCTACCGCATACTACAATCGCGGCTAAGGCTTTAAGTTGCTGTTCAAGGCTGCCTTTGCCGATCGAAATCAGCGGGCGGGCAACAAATTGCAGGTAGTTGGATTCGCCGGTGATCCCTTGCATTTTATACACTTTACCCAACGGCGATTGGGCAGCTAACTGTTTTGCCAACGCCACCGTATTTTGAAAATCATTATTGCTGACCGTATTTAACTGTTCGATAAACGGTTTGATATTCAAGTCAGTTTCACCGGTTAAACCTGTCAGTGTCCACTCACGGCGATTGACCAATCGTTGTAAATAAAGCGGGCCTCCTGCTTTTGGTCCTGTACCGGACAGACCCATTCCGCCGAAAGGTTGAACGCCGACAACCGCCCCGACAGTGTTACGATTAACGTATAAATTGCCTGCGTGGATTTGGTTAAGCCAGAGATCGACCGTTTCATCGATCCGGCTATGTAAGCCACTGGTGAGACCAAACCCAGTTGAGTTGATGTCCGCCATTACTTGCGCAAGTTTATCACCGTCAAAGCGGATAACGTGCAATACCGGCCCGAAGACTTCGTGTTTGAGCTGGCTGATATGGTCAATTTCCAATAATGTCGGCGGCACAAAAATGCCGTTTTGGGCGATTTGTGCATCGATCTCCACTTGATAGCAGGATTTCGCCACTTTCTTCATTTTGTCAATATGGTCGAGTAAGCGTTGTTGTGCAATTTTGTCGATCACAGGCCCAACGTCCGTGTTCAGTTGTTGTGGGCTACCGACTTTAAGTTCCGCCATTGCGCCTTTGAGCATTGTGAGGATATGATCCGCCACATCACGTTGTAAGTAGAGTACTCGTAGCGCAGAGCAGCGCTGACCGGCAGAATCAAAGGCGGAATTTAGCACATCGGCAACCACTTGTTCGCCCAATGCAGAACTGTCCACAATCATTGCGTTTTGCCCGCCCGTTTCCGCCACAAGCGGGACGATACGTTCATTTTTTTGCAAATGGCGGTTGATCTGTCTGGCGGTATCCGTTGAGCCGGTGAAAATCACGCCGTTCACTCGCGGATCTTGCACTAACGCCGCCCCGATTGTTTTACCGCTGCCCGGCAAGCACTGCAACGCATAGTTCGGTACGCCCGCTTGATAGAATAAATTGACCGCATAATTTGCCATTAGCGAGGTTTGTTCCGCCGGTTTTGCCAACACAACGTTACCCGCAACTAACGCAGAGGAAACTTCGCCGACAAAAATCGCCAGTGGGAAGTTCCACGGGCTAATTGCAACCACAATGCCACGAGGGTTCTGGAAACCTTCCGGATTTAAACGTACCTCTCTTGCATAATAACGGCAGAAATCGACCGCTTCCCGCACCTCTGCAATCGCATTATTGAGGGTTTTGCCGGCTTCCCGAACAGCTAAATCAAAGAGCTGTGGCATATTGGCTTCCATTAGCTCCGCCATTTTATCCAGCATATCTGCCCGTTCACTCGGCAATGTTTGCTGCCATTCTGCAAGTGCTTGTTCCGCCCGATCGAGCGCTGTCGCAACGTCCGTTGCAGTTGCGTCAATCACTTCGCCCACCATCTCGCTCGTTTTCGCCGGGTTATAGACACGGCGGACTTCACCATTGTGTGCTTGCACGTCCGCTAGTTGTGGTGCGGCAAAATAGTGTTGGCCGGCTAATTGATTGAGATGTTGCTCCAGAGCACGCAGATGCACGGCATCGGTTAAATCATACCCTTTTGAGTTTTGGCGTTGATCGCCGAATAGGTTGATTGGCAATGGAATTTTCGGGTGCATTGTGCAATCGGTACTGAGCGTCTTTTGCACCGGATCGGCGATTAAATCTTCAATGCGAATATTCTCGTCCACAATTTGATTGACGAAAGAGCTGTTTGCTCCGTTTTCGAGTAAGCGACGTACCAAGTAGGCGAGCAACGTTTGGTAAGAACCGACCGGCGCGTAAATCCGACACTGGACGTCAAGATTTTCTTTGCCGACCACCTCATCGTAGAGGGTCTCACCCATACCGTGTAGGCATTGGAACTCAAAGCGTTTGCCCTTCGCCAAATGATAAACGGTCGCAAGCGTTTGGGCGTTATGCGTGGCAAATTGCGGGTAAATCACATCTTGCGCCGCCAACAGTTTTTTGGCGCAGACCACATAGTTTAAATCCGTATGCACTTTGCGGGAGAAGACCGGATAACCTTCGGCACAATCGGTTTGCGCACGTTTAACTTCGGTATCCCAATAAGCGCCTTTCACAAGGCGGATCATCAGCTGGCGTTGGTTGGCTCGGGCTTTTTCGATAAGGTAATCAATCACATACGGGCAGCGTTTTTGGTATGCCTGTACTACAAAGCCGATACCGTTAAAATGGGCTAAATCCGGATCGGCGAGTAATCTGTCGATTAAATCAAGGGAAATTTCGAGGCGGTCGGCTTCTTCCGCATCAATATTAAGCCCAATATCGTATTGTTTAGCCAGTAAAAACAGATCTTTTAGGCGTGGATAAAGTTCATCCATTACCCGTTGGTGTTGTGCCAAACTGTAACGGGGGTGAATGGCGGACAGTTTCACCGACACACCGGAGGCATTATGCACGCCCAACCCTTTGGAAACGGCCCCCACAGCGTGAATGGCGGCAACATAATCGTCGAAATAGCGTTTGGCATCTTCTTCGGTGAAAGCCGATTCGCCGAGCATATCATAAGTGTAGCGGAATCCTTTGTTGAAGCGGGCTTCACTGTTTTTGAGGGCGGCTTGAATCGTTTCGCCGGTAACAAACTGTTTACCGAGCAAACGCATTGCGACGTCCATTCCTTTACGGATTAAAGGCTCACCGCCTTTGGCGATTAGGCGGGACAGGGACGATGAAAGGGAGTTTTCACTATGGGTGGAGACCAATTTGCCGGTTACCACCAATCCCCAAGCCGCCGCATTCACAAATAACGATGGGCTATTGCCGGTGTGGGCTTTCCAATCGCCTTTGGCAATTTTATCTCGGATCAATTTATCGGCAGTGGCTTGGTCGGGGATTCTTAGTAGCGCTTCAGCCAAACACATCAACGCCACACCTTCTTGGCTAGAAAGGGAAAATTCGTGCATCAGGGCATCAACCCCACTGGCTTTTTTACGGGCGGTGCGTACCTTGCCGACCAGTTTTTCGGTTAAGGCTTTAATTTCCGATGCAAACTCATAGGTGCGGGCTTGCTCAACGAGTTGTTTTACCAAACTTTCTTCATCAATGCGATAATGCTCGCTGATCAATGGACGGATAGCCGTTTGCGCCGGCAGAAGTTGATAAGTTGATGACATAATGTTTCCCTTACATAAACTAGGATTGACAAAATAAATAGAAAATCCGACCGCTTGCACGGTCGATAAAAAAGACGGCTGCCGAAAGGCGAACCGTCTTTACGATTAAGATTTCATTGCGTCTTTGTAAGCATTATTTGCTTTTTCAAAGGTCTCGCTAATTTCGCTGCGTGGTGCAGGGGTAATTAGCGATACGATAATGATTGCAACAGTGGCTAAAATAAAGCCAGGGATCATTTCGTAGATACCACTATTCGGCACTAATGTATTCCAGAACACGACCACCAATGCGCCGGTAAGCATTCCTGCCATTGCACCCGCTACGTTCATTCGTTTCCAGAACAGCGATAAAATTACTACCGGCCCAAAGGCACAGCCGAAGCCTGCCCACGCATAAGACACAAGACCTAATACTTTACTGTTCGGATCTTGAGCCAAGACAATCGCTAATACTGCAATGGCTAAAACCATCAATCGACCTAACCAGACTAACTCTTTTTGCGAGGCTTTCGGGCGTAAAATGCCTTTGTAAAAATCTTCGGTAATCGCACTGGAACAGATCAGTAACTGACAGCTTAAGGTACTCATTACCGCCGCTAAAATGGCAGAGAGCAAGATGCCTGCAATCCAAGGGTTAAATAGAATACGGGCAAGTTCAATAAAGACTTGTTCGTGGTTCTGATTAACTACCGCAGCTTGCGCCGGATTAGCAAAGAAGTAGGCTTGACCAAAGAAGCCGATACCGACCGCCCCGAAAAGACAGATGATCATCCACGTCATACTGATACGGCGGGCGTTCGGAATGGTTTTGACGCTATCCGCTGCCATAAAGCGTGCCAAAATGTGTGGCTGACCGAAGTAGCCTAGCCCCCAAGCCGATAAGCTCAGTAAACCGATAAAGGTCGTGCCGGTAAACAGGTCGGTAAAATCTTTATTTACCGCATTCCCGGCAGCAACAATGACTTGGTGGGTTTCTTCAAAGCCGCCAAGCTGAATAAGAACAAAAATCGGCGTTAAAAACAGCGCAAACAGCATTAGCGTGGCTTGGATAGTATCCGTCCAGCTAACCGCCAAAAAGCCGCCGATAAAGGTATAGATGATCGTGGCTAATGCGCCGTACCAAAGTGCCGTGCTATAAGGCACATTAAATAAATTTTCAAATAATCTTGCACCGGCAACGACCCCTGACGCACAGTAAATGGCAAAGAAGAACAGGATAATCGCAGCAGAGACAATTTTAAGGATTTTGGTATTATCACCAAAGCGGTGATGGAAGTACTCCGGTAGGGTGAGCGAGTTTGCATTGTATTCGGTGTGCATCCGCAAACGACCTGCAACAAATAGCCAGTTTAAATACGCGCCCACGGTTAAGCCAATCGCAATCCAGCCTTCAACCAACCCTGCCGCATAAACCGCACCGGGCAGCCCCATTAACAGCCAGCCGGACATATCGGACGCACCGGCGGATAAACCGGTTACAAAGCTACCTAAACTTCGCCCGCCTAAAATATAATCCGAAAAGTTATTGGTAAAACGGTAAGCAATAAAGCCTATTGAGATCATTCCGATAATATAAATCAGAAAGGTGGTTGTGGTTGGGTCAAAACCAAACATAGGGTTTCTCCTTCTTATTCTAATGAATGTCAAAAACTTACTATATCAGAAAATCATTTACTGAAAATTGGGCGAGCCGTAAGCGATGATAATTTACGCATTATCCCTGAATGGCTGATGAGTATATCGCAAAAGCATTATATGAAGTTACATCTTTTTAACAAATTTGTGATGTAGATAACACTATTTTTGAAAAGGGGCTAACCTAGGCGGTTAAAAGGTTTGACTTTCGTCAGAATATTGAGTCGCAATTAGAAAACGTATGTAGGATTTGGGTATATTGCGATATTTTACCGCTTCTTAATAGTCGGTCATTTTAGGGTTAATCATACCAAATTTTATTGATATATAAGCGGGTTTTACCCGATGGGGTGGTAACGAGAATTTCGTCATCAACCTGTTTACCAATTAGCGCTCTGGCAACGGGAGAATCAATTGAGATCCAGTGTTTTGCCGGATCAAACTCATCGCAGCCGACAATTCGGTATTGTTTGGTTTCGCCTTGTTCGTTTTCCAGCTCCACCCAAGCGCCGAAAAAAATTTTACCGTTTTGGCTTGGGTGATAATCGACAATTTGCAACACTTCAAGCCGTTTAGTCAGAAAGCGGACACGTCGATCGATCTCACGCAAACGGCGCTTACCATAGATGTATTCGGCATTTTCACTACGATCGCCTAACGCTGCCGCATCGGATACCGCTTGTGTTACTTTGGGACGTTCCTCTTTCCAGAGAAATTTAAGCTCTTGATCCAATGCCTGCCAGCCGCTACGGGTGATATAGTTTGTTTTTGCCATTAACTTGCAAACTCCACAATACCGGAGACCGTGCCGTTTTCCGTGACGGCAATCAATGAATGGATATGGTTTTCCTTCATAAAGGCTTTGGCGTGAGCAAGGAAAGTTGTTTCTAAAATGGTTTTCGGATGGCGCGTCATCATTTGCTCTGCCGTTTTGTTTAGGCTTTCCGCCCCAAATTTGGCAAGGGTACGGCGAATATCACCATCGGTAATAATGCCGAGTAATTGGGCATTTTCCATCACTAATGCCACGCCCATTCTGCCTTCATTCATTACATCAAGGCACTGGCTAAATTGGCTGTCTGGCGATGTAACCGGCAATTTGCGTTGCATCACATCACGCACACGGCAGAGCAATTTACGTCCAAGGCTACCACCCGGATGGAAACGGGCAAAATCTTCCGCTTTGAACTGACGAGCGTTAATCAAGGCAATGGCTAACGCATCACCGAGCGCCATTGTGATAAGACTGGAAGTCGTCGGCGCAAGGTTATTCGGGCAGGCTTCCCGCTCAATACTAATATCTAGGCAAATATCTGCGTGCTGACCAAGCGTTGAATTGACATTGCCTGTCATTGCAATGATTTTATTACCGAAATTTTTCAGGCTCGGAATGAGTTTGTTCACGTCATCAGTTTCGCCACTATAAGAAATGAGGATCACAATGTCGATCGGCTTGAGCATTCCCAAATCACCGTGAAAGGCTTCGGTCGGGTGGAGAAAAAAGCTCGGTGTTCCTGTTGATGCAAAAGTTGCCACCATTTTTTTGCCGATTAGTCCCGATTTTCCGATTCCCGCCACCACGACACGTCCTGCACAATTTAAGATCATTTCGACCGCTTGATCAAAGCGTTGATCAAGATGTTGATTTAACCGTTCAATCGCAGCGGCATAGAGGCTAAGCGTTGTGCGTGCACTGGAAAGGTGAGACATAATAAATCCTTAGGCTATAACAAACTCGCACGATTATACGCTAGTTTAGCAAAAGCAGAAATAGAGGCTGCCTTTTGATGAAAATATTTACGTTTTCAAAAATCCTACTAATTGAATAAGTATAAAAAAAACAACTAGATAAAGTGAGTATAGAACCGATAGCATTTCTCAAAACATTGTAATGTTATGCTTACAAGCGGTTGCTTTTAGTCTATTTTTTGTAAATTGTTAATCAAAAGTTGTGATCTTGTTCTCAAATGTGAAAAGAAGTCCTTTTCAATGTGCAAAATATCGCCTAATTTGAACAGACTGATTCAACAGGAGGAAAACTGTGATTACGTTAATCGGATTAGCGATTATTTTTACCATCGTCTTATTATTACTGACAGAGAAAACTTCGCCGGTTGTCGCTTTAGTGTTAATCCCGGTCATCGGTGCGTTTCTCGCCGGCTTTTCCGTGGCGGATTTAACGAAATTTTACCAAGCAGGCACGAAATCGGTAGTACAAATTGCCATTATGTTTATTTTTGCCATCATCTTTTTTGGCATAATGAACGATGTCGGTTTGTTTAACCCGATGATAAACCAACTGATTCGGCTGACCGGCGGTAATGTAGTAGCGGTAACGGTCGGCACGGTGATTATTTCTACCATTGCCCAATTAGACGGTGCAGGTGCATCGACTTTCTTACTGGTCGTTCCGCCGCTCTTACCGCTCTATAAACGGCTAAGAATTAACCCCTATTTACTCTTTTTACTGTTGGCAGCCAGTGCCGGTATTATCAATATGTTGCCGTGGGGCGGGCCTTTAGGGCGGATTGCCAGTATATTAGGCAAAGATGTTGCTGAGCTATATCAACCTTTAATGGCAGTACAGGGCATCGGGATTGGTGTTACCTTAATGGTAGCGATTCTTCTCGGTTTAAAAGAGAAAAAGCGTATTGCGAAAGAATATGGCGACAGTCTGTATGACGTAACATTTGATGCCAGCGTCGGCACACAGGAAAATTTAGCGCAAAAAAGCCCTAAAGCACAATCGAAAGGGCTTTTTCTGATTAACTTGGCGTTATTCATTATCACTTTAGGTGTGTTAGTTTCTGCCATTTTACCTTCCGGCTATGTATTTATGATCGCCGTTGTTTTGGCACTTTTGATCAATTTCCGCGATCCGAAAGAACAACTTGCACGCATCAATGCCCACGCCGGCGGAGCGATAATGATGGCAAGTATTATCTTAGCTGCCGGCACATTTTTAGGGGTATTACGGGAATCGGGAATGCTCACTTCGATTGCAACCGATTTAGTCAAAATTCTGCCGGATAGCTTAATTCCGCATCTTCATATTGTGATTGGTGCTCTTGGCGTGCCGCTAGAATTAGTATTTAGTACGGACGCTTACTATTTCGGCTTATTTCCAGTGGTAGAGCATATCACTCAGCAAGCCGGTGTACCCTCTGTTTCGGCAGGCTACGCAATGATGATCGGCAGCATTGTCGGCACTTTCGTTTCCCCGTTTTCTCCGGCGCTTTGGATGGGGTTAGGGCTGGCTAAACTCTCAATGGGGCAACATATCCGCTATTCATTCTTTTGGATTTGGGGCATTTCACTGCTGACACTCGGTGGTGCAATCTTGCTTGGGATTATTTAGCACAAGCGGTGGTTTGGAAGGCGGAAATAGGCAAAACATAGCGTTGGAACCTTGCTGTATCAGGTTCTGACGTATGTTTGAGATAAAAGATTATAAAGTAAATGGAGCGGGAAACGAGGCTCGAACTCGCTCGGCAATGTCGTATTCTAGCAACGGAGTTCCCTCTTGAACCATTAACTAGGATTATTGAGTCAGATGAATACCTCACAATTGAATGTTATCACTAACCCACCGCAAGATAATCGTCGGATGCGGCTTTTACTTTGTTCGGCAGTTTTCTTGTTGGTCAGTGGTACAGGAATTATTGCTCCGTTGCTGGCACCTTACGCCAGTTCTATGGGGATTTCTGCTTATGCTATCGGTTTTCTTTTCAGCGGGTTTTATATCGTTAGGCTGATTATTGGCACGCCAGTTGGTTTTTTTTCTGAAAAATATGGCTCAAGAAAAACGCTTATAGTGTCGCTGATTGTATATCCTTTTGTATCCCTCTCTTACTTCTTTGCCAATGATGTGCTCTCTCTATTGAGTGCACGTCTGCTCCATGGTATTGCCTCTGCCATGATGCTTCCTATGGCTATGGCATATATGGGAAATATCAGTCTACGGGGAAAAGAAGGATATTATATCGGTATACTCAATACCGTTATCCTCACAGCTGGGGCCTTCGGTCCGGTTGTCGGCGGTTTTATTGCCCAGTACTGGGGGATCCGTATAGCATTTTCCTGCCTCTTCTTTCTATCACTTATCTCGCTCATGATCGCCATTTTTTTGCCTCGCGATCATTCTCCTCAGGACATCTTGGAGAGTGAAGAAATAAAGAAAAAAGAACACGTGGTAAAGTTACGTTTGAACCGCAATATTGTTGTGTTAGCCTTATTTAATATTATTATTGCGATTTTTGATATTTTCATCATTTCTTTTTTTCCACTGTACACCCTAAAAATGCAGCTTTCAGCCCCTATATTGGGGGGGCTTATTGCCGCAAACAGCCTTATTATGGCAGGACTGCAAATTCCGTTTGGTCGCCTTGTGGATCGCAAATCCAAACGCATTAGTATCTTGGTGTCTGTTGTAGGCATGTGCCTAAGTCTACTCCTTACCCCTTTGATAACTGGTTTCTCGGTATGGGTAGGATTCTTCTTTTTCATCAGTACTACTGCCATTAGTTCTGCCCTTTGCATGGCAGGGGTGTCTGCACTGTCAGTAGAAACAGGTAAACAGGAGGGAATGGGCAGAATCATGGGATTCCTTGGTTCTGCCAGTAGTTTTGGCATGGTTATAGGCCCCATGCTAAGTGCATTCCTTATCGATCATGTTTCTTATGAATCCATCTTTTATGTCACTGCTGCTATATGGTTTCTAACTGGTATTATTTTTGTGTCTACAACCAGAGGTATCCGTCATTATCATCGCACTTGAGGATGGGGGATACTTTCTTAATTTGAACTCTAACTAGAATCTAAAAAGGTAATTTTCTACTCAAAATGTCACTAAAATTGCTCAATTTTTGATTGCCTTCTTTATATTTTAACGTAAAACAGCTGGATAATTTTGGAAAGAGTAAATTTTCTAGTTTTTTGGCACAACAGACCGCTTGCATTTTTGAGTTTTACCCCCATAGTGTGGGCTTTCTGAATTAAATAGGGAGAAATTGGATGGAATTGCTTGCTCCGGTACTGGCTATTATTGTCAGCTTTTTTAAATTTGTGTTGGTATTACGGATGTGGTTGCAGTTTTGCAAAGTCGATCCTTATATGCCGATTTCGCAAGCGTTAATGCGTTTGACGAACTCGATGGTAAATCCGGTGAGTCAGATTATTCCGACAGTTAAAGGGATAAACTTTGCGGCTTTATTGCTCGCAGCGGCGTTTGTTATGTTGCAATATTTGCTATTAGGGCTAGATTTGCCCCGCTCGGTATTGATTGGATTGCTGAGTGTGGTGAAAGCTTTCGGGCAAATTTTATTCTTTACAACATTAATTCGTGCGTTGATGAGCTGGGTTACCCAAGGTAATCACCCGCTGGATTACACCGTTGCCCAAATTACCGAACCTGTGCTAGGATTTATCCGCAAAATTTTGCCGAAAACGGGAATGTTAGATTTTTCAGTAATGGTGCTTGGATTTGGCTTGCTCTTACTCAATAATGTCTTGTTCCAAATTTTTGGACCGCTGTGGGCGATGGCATAATGCAAGCGGTCGAATTAGTGGAAAATCCGCAAGGGCTACGCCTACGGATCTTCTTACAACCTAAGGCGAGCCGTGATCAAATTGTCGGCTTGCACGATAACGAGCTAAAAATAGCGATCACTGCCCCTCCGATTGATGGAGCAGCAAATGCCCACCTGCTGAAATTTCTCAGTAAATTATTTAAAGTGCCGAAAAGTGCAATTCTGTTGGAAAAAGGCGAATTACAACGGCATAAACAATTGTTTATCCCAAATCCTAAGCAGATACCTGCCGAGATTGAGATGTTATTGAAAACGGGATAACCATAGAAAAAGGATAGCAATTGCTATCCTTTTAATTTATGGGCTACGCTTTCGGCGGTTCGTCTTTTTTGCGTTCCGGATCAAATTTCACTACCGGTACGCAGCCACGGCAAGCACCTTGTTCTACGCCGAGATCTTTACAGAGGGCGTTATACTTATCCATCAGTTTACGAAAAAACGATTTTGGTTGTTCTGTCATAGCCTTTTCTCCTTGCACAGATGATTATTGAGCTATATTGGGTTTTGTGGTTTTGAGACGGTAACGTTTGTCTAGCATACAGAGTAGGCCGCCAAGTGCCATAAAGACACCGCCCAGCCAAATCCAGCGGATAAACGGCTTATAGTATAACCGCACGCCCCAAGAGCCGTCTTCCAATCTTTCACCGAGGGCGGCATAGAGATCACGGGTAAAGCCCCAATCAATTGCGGCTTCGGTCATTCCCATTTTGCTGACATTATAGAAACGTTTTTCGGCGTGCAGTGTCGCTTCGTATGCACCATTGCGATGAATTTCAATATCTGCCGTGCCGCCAATGTAGTTTGCCCCGTTGCTGTCTCTGATACCTTTAAAGGTAAATTGGTAATCTAGGATATTGACGCTATCGCCTACGTTCATTCTGACATCTTTTTCAATGCTGAAGTTTTGGCTGAAAGCGATGCCAAAGACCGTCATTGCAACACCTAAATGAGCAAGCACCATTCCCCAGTGCGAGCGGGGGAGTTTAAAGATGCCGACCAAAAACGAATGGCGGTGAGTTGCCCGTTGGTGCAGTTCGTAGAGGCTTAATAGCAGGATAATCAGTGCCATCATTGTGCCTAATACGGCGCTGAGGGTGATATGATTGCTGAACAGGTAAGGCAGACTAAAGCCAAGTACCGTCATCAGTATTAGAGCGATGATAACCGGCAGACGAATAGCGGAAACCTGATCCCGCCGCCATTTGACCAGTGGCCCGATGCCCAGTAATAGTGAAAACGGGATCATCAGGCTCATAAACATTTGGTCGAAAAACGGTGCACCGATTGAAATAGAACCTAAGCCGATTTGTTTATGAATCAGCGGTAAGATTGTCCCTAGAAAAACCACCGATAAAAATGCCATCAGTAGAATATTGTTGAGCAGTAGCATTGATTCTCGGGAGTAACGTTCCGAGTTATCCAAACTTTTGATTTTGCTGCCTTGATAGGCATAAAGAAGCAGTGAGCCGCCGATCACTAAAACCAAATAGGCAAGAATATATAAGCCTCGGGTCGGGTCGGACGCGAAAGCGTGTACTGAGACTAAAATCCCGGAGCGAACGAGGAAGGTGCCGAGTAAACAGAGGGAAAAGGCTAAAATTGCCAGTAAAACTGTCCACGCTTTAAAGGTGCTGCGTTTTTCCGTAACCGCCAATGAGTGAATCAGTGCCGTACCGGCTAACCAAGGCATTAGCGAGGCGTTTTCGACAGGATCCCAAAACCACCAGCCGCCCCAGCCTAGCTCGTAGTACGCCCACCACGAGCCGAGTACAATCCCCAAAGTGAGAAAGACCCAAGCCGCCATTGTCCAAGGGCGCGACCATCTCGCCCACGCCGTATCTAATCTGCCGGTCATTAAGGACGCGATAGCAAAGGCAAATGCTACGGAAAAACCGACATAGCCCATATAGAGTAGCGGCGGGTGGAAAATCAGCCCCACGTCTTGCAACATCGGGTTAAGCTCCCGCCCATCGACCGGAAAATTAGGGAAAGTACGGTCAAACGGGTTGGAGGTGAACAGAATAAACACTAAAAAGCCGATGCTCACTAACCCCATAATGCCTAAAACCCTTGCTACCGCATCTTCCGGCATTTGGCGGCTAAAGAGGGCGACGGCGACGCTCCACAGGGAAAGCAGCCAAATCCAGAGTAATAAAGAGCCTTCGTGTGAGCCCCACACGGCTGATAGGCGATACTCAATCGGTAGTAGGCTGTTGGAATTATTCACCACATATTGTACGGTAAAATCATTAACGGCAAACAGATAGAACAGTGCGCCAAAGGAAACGCTCAAGGCAAGGAAAAGCGCCCACGTCATCGGGCGGGCAAGTGTGATGAGGGAGGCATTGCCTTTTTCTGCGCCGACAAGCGGTAGGATCGCCAATAAAATTGACAATGCCAAGCTGACGGCGAGGGCGTAATTACCTAATTCGGCAATCATTTTTGTTCTCCCCGTTGATAGCGATCCCGTTCGGACTCACCTTTTAAATCGTTAGCGGAAATACCCATTGGCTGATGCTGTTTTTTCATCTGGTCATCCAGCTCCGGCGGCATATAGTTTTCATCGTGTTTTGCCAGCACTTCGGTAGCTTTCAGTTTGGTCGGCTCAATCAATGTACCTTGTGCTACAATGCCCTGCCCTTCACGGAATAAATCCGGCAAAATGCCCTCAAATTCCACCTCGATCGCCGGTCCGATATCGTTTAAGCCAAAATTGACTTTGAGGGTTTTATCGTCCCGTTTAACCGAGCCGTCCACCACCATTCCGCCGACACGGATACGCTGCCCCACTTCAGGCTTTGTTTTCGGATCGTTATTTTTGCCGTAAATAATTTCGGACGGGGTATAAAAAAGGTCGATATTTTGGCTGAGGGCATAAAGGGTCAAGCCGGCGGCAACCGCGACACCGCTGAGTACCGATAACACCACTTTTAAGCGGGATTTGCGTCTTGGGTTCATAAGTAAAACACTCCGAAAGATGATAACCGAGCGACTTTGCCGATGGATTTGCAAAAAAGATGTCAAAACCGACCGCTTGTAAGCCGACTTGCCGGATCAATGTACCACTGAAAAATAAACTAAAATCATCGTTATCCTATCAAAAAAACCGATAAAAAGCGTCAATTATTCCGTTCTGTTTTGATCTAACAGGGGTAAAAATAAAGGGGCGTTAAGCCCCTTTGATATTTGTCCATCGTTTATCGGTATTATTTTCGTTTGCTTCGTTAAAGCGTTCGATGTTTGCCCCAATGCCACGCAATTTCTCTTCGATATGCTCATAGCCTCGGTCGATATGGTAGATACGATCAACGATCGTTTCCCCATTGGCAATACAGCCGGCAAGTACCAAGCTGATAGAGGCACGCAAATCCGTTGCCATCACTTGTGCGCCGGAGAGTTTTTCTACCCCGTGGCAGATGGCGGTATGACCTTCGATTTCCGCCTTTGCCCCCATTCTGATTAGCTCCGGAATGTGCATAAAGCGGTTTTCAAAAATTGTTTCGGTAATTTTGCTTGTGCCGTTTGCCACCACGTTGAGCAGGGTAAACTGTGCCTGCATATCCGTTGGAAAGCCGGGGTGAGGCATTGTACGGATATTGACGGCTTTAGGGCGTAAACCGTGCGAATCAAGGGTGATTGTGTCTTCACTTACCTCTACCTGCATTCCTGCTTCACGCAGTTTTTCAATCACGGCATCAAGGGTGTCGGCTTTCGTGCCACGGCAGGTAATACGCCCGCCGGAAATCGCTGCTGCGACTAAAAATGTGCCGGTTTCGATCCGATCCGGCACGATGTGATGCTCGCAGCCCGCAAGACGTTCTACGCCTTCAATGGTAATCATATCCGAGCCTGCGCCGCTGATTTTTGCGCCCATTTTGTTAAGGAAAATCGCCGTATCCACGACTTCCGGTTCACGGGCAGCATTTTCAATCACCGTTGTGCCTTGTGCGAGGGTCGCTGCCATCATTACCGAGAGCGTTGCGCCGACACTGACTTTATCCATCAAGACTCTTGCACCTTTTAAGCGTCCGTTTACTTCCGCTTTCACATAACCTTCGTCCAAGGTGATTGTTGCGCCCATTTTTTCAAGACCGGCAATGTGCATATCGACCGGTCTAGCGCCGATAGTACAACCGCCGGGAAGCGAAACTTGCCCTTGGTGAAAGCGAGTCAGTAACGGCGCTAATGCCCAAATAGAGGCACGCATTGTTTTAACCAATTCATAAGGGGCAACATAATGATCGATGCCGCTGGCGTCAATTTGCACTGCGCTCTGAGTATCTCGTTCAACAATCACCCCTAATTTGCGCAAAATTTTAAAGGTAGTTTCGACATCTTTCAGATCCGGCACATTGGTGAGGGTTACCGGCTGTTCCGCTAAGATAGCGGCAAATAAAATAGGCAGTGCGGCATTCTTTGCCCCTGAAATATTAACGGTACCATTGAGACTAACGGGGCCGTGAACACGAAATTTTTCCATATTAAGTCCTTAAATTAACACGAGAGACGGGCGGTAAGCGGTCGGTTACAGGCAAAAATCTGCAAAACGACTTGACGATTAACCCGGCATATTTAATAGACGCTCTCGTTTCCACTGTTCGTTGGTGAAGGTTTTGATCGTTAATGCGTGAATCGCATTGGTGGCAAATAACTCGGTGAGCGGTGCATAGATCATTTGCTGCTGTTTCACTTTTGAGAGGCTGGCGAATTGGTCGCTCACTGCGATCACGCCATAGTGTGAACCTTCACCTTGCACATAGACTTCATCAAGGGTGAGAGCATTTTTGAGGATTTCTTCAATTTGTTTCGGTTCGATCATTGTAACATTCTCTGTATAAAAAAGGGGAAAACCAAGCGGATAACCCAAAGAGCGCCGCTAACTTTTTGACCGTGTCGGGCGGGTTAATGACGCTATTGCAATTCTGCTTTTGATAGTGGTTGAGTAATTCAGCCAATAAGGTAAAGCCGGAAGAATCTATTTGGGTGAGCGATTTGAGATCCCAATAGATATGCTGATTGGCTTTCGGCGATAAAAAAGAAGCACGTTGCTTCCAAAGTGGAAGCAACGTGTCCCGTGTCAGTTCGCCGGATAACTGCACCATCAGGCTTTCGTTATTTTGCTGAATGTCCCATTTTAATGGACTTTTTGCATTCATAACAGTGTTATTATTTGCTCAATGTGATCGGCTGTTTGGCTGATTGCTCAACCTGTGCGGTTAAAGCGTCAATACCTTTTTGACGTAATACGCCGCTCCACTCGTTTTGTTTGGTTGCGACCATACTCACCCCTTCCGCAGCCATATCGTAGGCTTGCCATTCACCGGTACGGCTGTTTTTACGCCATTTGAAATCCAATTTGATCGGTTGAGCGTTGCCGGATTGCAACACATTGACACGGATACTCACAATAGATTTATCGCCAAGGGGTTTTTCCGATTCAATTTGCACTTGTTGATCACTATATTGGGTGAGAACTTGCGCATAGGATTGTTCGATAAATTGACCGAACGCCGTGAAAAAGGCTTCACGTTGTGCATCGCTCGCCGCCGACAAGTTTTTGCCTAACACTAATTGACCGGCATATTTAACGTGAATATGTGGCATTAAATCGTTACGCACGATAGTCCGTAAATAGTTCGGATCTTTTTTAATTTTGGCTTGGCTGGCTTTAATATCGCCAAACAGTTTATCCGCCGTTTGCTGCATCAACACATAAGGGCTGGTATTCGCAAACGCATTGTTTGCCATTAACGTTGATAGTGCAACAGCACCGGCAATCAATATTTTTTTTAGGGTTTTAATCATTTTAACACTCCAAGTTGATAGGGATTACCCACGTGTTTATTTCGCTTTGGGTTCAGCGGTATCATTAGTTTGGTCAGATTTTTTATCGCCGTATAAAAACTGACCGATTAAATCTTCAAGTACCATTGCAGAATTAGTATCAGCAAAGGTATCGCCTGCTTTTAGCATTTCTGTTTCGCCTTCAATCGTAAAGCCGACATTTAATGCAATATATTGTTCGCCAAGTAAGCCGGAGGTTTTAATCGACAGCGAGCTGGTGTCGGGAATCTGATTAAATTCCTCATTGACGGCTAAGGTAACTTTCGGGGTATAGGTTTTGGTATCCAACTCAATATTTGCTACTCTGCCTACCACGACCCCGCCGACCTTAATAGGCGCACGGACTTTTAGTCCGCCGATATTATCGAAAGTTGCATACAGGGGATAAGTTTTTTCCGCTGAAAATCCCTGTACGTTTGCCACACGCAAGCCGAGAAAGACTAACGCCCCCAAGCCAAGCAGTACAAACAGCCCGACCCAAAATTCATACTTAATTGATTGACGCATAATTGTCCTTAAATTTGATAAAAATCAACCGATGCAAGCGGTTTGATTATGCCATTTTTTTACCAATGTGATTTAACCGCCGAACATAATGGCAGTTAAAATAAAATCTAAGCCCAGTACCGTAAGCGATGCGTGTACCACCGTGCGAGTGGTTGCTTGGCTAATGCCTTCGGAGGTCGGTAGTGCATCGTAGCCGTTAAATAAAGCAATCCAGACTACCGCAAAGGCAAAGACAATGCTTTTGATAAAGCCGTTCAGCAGATCGGTCAGTGTAACGCTATTTTGCATTACCGACCAAAAACTGCCCGAATCTACCCCTTTCCAATCCACGCCGACTAGCGAACCGCCCCAAATACCGATAGCGGTAAAGATCACAGCCAAGATCGGCATCGCAATGACCCCCGCCCAAAAACGTGGCGCAACCACGCGACGTAGCGGATCAACCGCCATCATTTCCAAGCTAGAGAGCTGCTCGGTGGCTTTCATTAAGCCGATTTCGGCGGTTAATGCCGATCCGGCACGTCCGGCGAACAGCAGTGCCGTTACGACTGGCCCTAATTCACGCAGCAGCGAGAGGGAAACCAACTGCCCTAAACTT
Organism: Muribacter muris; assembly: GCF_004569585.1. Taxonomy (NCBI): domain Bacteria; kingdom Pseudomonadati; phylum Pseudomonadota; class Gammaproteobacteria; order Pasteurellales; family Pasteurellaceae; genus Muribacter; species Muribacter muris. Next base: position 75,114 of record NZ_SPPA01000002.1, read on the forward strand.
GTTTCGGCGGAAAAGTCCACCAAGACGACATAGCCTTGCAACCCTAGCACCATTCCGATAAACAAGCCGGAGAGCATAATAATCAATAATGATTGGACGCCTAAAACGTGGAGTTGCTTAATCAGCAGCGGCGTATGTTTGCGCCATTCCGGTTTGCCAACCAAAGCCCCCCAAAGTAAAAAGCTGGCACGTCCGAATGCTCTCACTGTACGGATCACCGAGCTGCCAAGGGAAGAAATAAACTTAATCATTAAATAATTCCTCCGTGTAGGCTTTTGCAGGATAGTGGAAACGCACCGGCCCGTCTGCTTTGCCAGCTAAAAATTGTACCACTTGCGGATCTTGACTGGCTTGTAATTGTGCCGGCGTGCCTTCGGCAATAATCCGTTTATCCGCCACAATGTAGGCATAGTCGGCGATACTCAGGACTTCGGTTACATCGTGGGATACGACAACAGAGGTCAGGTTTAAGGTTTGATTTAATTTTTTGATTAAATCAACAATCACACCCATACTGATCGGATCTTGGCCGGTAAACGGCTCATCATACATAATCAAATCGGGATCTAAGGCGATTGCCCGTGCTAATGCCGCTCGGCGTGCCATTCCGCCCGATAACTCGGACGGCATTAAATCCGCCGCACCCCGCAACCCGACTGCTTCCAATTTCATTAACACTAATTTGCGGATAAGGGCTTCGGGTAAGCGGGTATGTTCCCGTAACGGAAATGCCACATTATCAAAGGTAGAGAGATCGGTGAATAACGCCCCCGATTGAAATAACATTCCCATTCGTTGTCGAAGTTGGTACAGGGTTTTATTGGAGGCTGTGCAGATATTTTGACCGTCAAAGAAAATATCGCCCGATTCCGGCAGAATTTGTCCGCCGATTAAGCGTAAGAGTGTGGTTTTGCCGATCCCTGACGGGCCCATAATGGCAGTAATTTTGCCTTTTTGGACAGACAGATTGAGATTATCGTAAATCACCCGCTCACCCCGTTTGAAGGTGAGATGTTGGATTTCGACCAAATTTTGCGCTTGACTCATTCTGCGTTTCTCTTATTAAAAAAGGGTCCGGATAATCGCTAAACGGCTAAACAATGTCAAATCCTTTTAAATAAATTGACAAAAATTATCCAAATAAAAAGGCATACGGGTTGAATATGCCTTTATTACCCCGGTTATTTTGTAACAAATACGGTGTAACCGACCGCTTACAAGCTATTGTACATAGGTGATCACTTTCACCACTTTATTCACCCCTCTGACATTGCGGGCAACCTCTGCTGCTGCGTTTGCTTGGGTGTTAGACAAATTGCCCATCAAAAATACTTCGCCGTTTTCGGTGATGACTTTGACTTCGGTGGTTTTGACTTGGCTATTGACTAAAAGTTGCGATTTAACTTTAGTGGTGATCCAACTATCTTGACTGATTTGCCCGATGCCGATTTTTTGCCCGATGCGGATCTCGTTATAAACGGTGGAAACACCCTCCACGCCGGCGGCAATACTTTTTGCCGTCTCTTTTGCCATTTCGGTTGGGGCTTGCCCGATGAGCAGTACTTTACCATTGTAGGAGACGACATTGATGCGGGCTTCCTCTTTGATCTGATCGTCCTTATTTAACTGATAAGCCACTTTTTCCTCTAGGGTTTCATCATCTAATTGGCGACCGGCAGTGCGAGGATCGGTCGCAACTTTGGCAGCGGCCGCCGCCCCGCCAACAACGGCAGTGGCAAGACAGCCTTGTAGAAAAAGGCAGCAAAGAGTGAGTGTGCCAATGAGGGTAAAATGTTTTAATCGTGATGACATAGCGGTTTCCTCCGATTTAGTGAGCGTTTGGGTTGAACAGTAGGTTATCTACCAGCTCACACAGTAAATTTACATAAAATTGATGCCCCTCAATAATCCGCATTTCATTGATAGACGGCATCTCGATTTCAATATCGTTTTCACTCAGTAGCCCTTTAGTATGATCGTTTCGACTACTGGTAAAGACCAAAATTTCCAAATTTTCATTATTTGCAGAATTTATCGCATTCAGCACCGCTTGTTCATTCCCAAACGGCGAAAATGCCACCAATATATCGCCCTCTTTGGCGATGACCTGTAACTGTTTTTTGTAGATCTCGACCGCTTCGTTGTCTTGGCTCAAGCAACCCGCCAGTACACTGTCGAAATGCAGTAAATGTGCCGCAAGGCTCGGTCTGGCAAGATCATAACGGTGTAATAAATTGCTGACTAACAGTTGCGCATTGGCATAGGAACGACCATCGCCGCAGACAATAATTTTATTCCCCCGTAATAAGCAGCTCACAAGGCGGTTTGCCGCTTGCTGCAAACGTTGCGGCAAGAGTTCCGCTGCTGCAATTTGAATTTGAATACTTTCGCTAAACCGATCTCGAATTTTTTCTAACATATCAGCCTAAAAAATTTTTTATCCACAGGGGCGGTTGATTGCCTTCAAACACTACCACATCAAAGCGACAATCGGCGGTATCTAAACTCTGCCCACGTTCGTAGAGCCATAAATTTGCCGCTTTCAGCCATTTTTGTTGTTTGGCGGCGTTGATACTTTCCAATGCCGAACCGAATTGCGTATTTTTGCGTTGGCGGACTTCTACAAACACTAGGGTTTTGCCCTCTTGCATCACCAAATCCAATTCACCGCATTTGAAGGCTTGGTTTTGAGCGACATAGCTAAGCCCTTTCGTTTCCAAAAAGGCTCTCGCTTTTTGTTCAAACACCGCCCCTTGCGATCGCATTTAGTTTGCGCTCACGATTGAGCCGTTACGGTATTGCAGCCACGTCATTTGGCGTTCAATGTTGCAATTTGTACCAGCACTGAGTACTCCGGTTAAACCGGATACTTTATAGCCCGGAATTTGACGAAACTCGTTGAATTTATTGGCAATCGACCACGCATCCGATCCCATTGCGTATAGGCGCATCATTGAAAAATCGCTTTCGGCAAGGCTTTCCGCATTTTTATATTCAGCGGATTCCGCATCGGCTAACAGTGGGATTTCACTGAATTTTACCCCTTCCATCGTCAAACGAAATTCTGCCCCGTTATTTGGAGAATTACTGCGGGACGAGGTATAAAGTGGGAATTGTCCGGCTAATGTTGAGTTGTCGATCCCTTGCTTAATCTCTAATAGTTGATTGTTTGTGCCTAAAATATAGATACCGCTTTGGCTGGCTAGGCCGTTATTTTGCAATGAAGCGACACTTTCAAGCGGTTCGTTATAATAACGAATATCCGCATCTTTATTGGTGAGTTGCCGCCAACGTTGAGCGAACGCATCGGCGGAGCGTTGCCCGAAATCGCCTCTCGGCACAAGTAACACCGCGTGGGCAATGTTATCTTGGTATAAGCGCTCCGCACCGGAGCGGGCTTCGGCTTCCGGCGATAATCCGTAATAGCACACTCTCGCAACAGCTCTGGCATTGGCGGTGGCATTTAAGGCTAAGACGTTGAGGTCGTTAATTTGAGCGCTGCCCAACAAGGCATCGACACGCGGTTTGAGTAACGGCCCGATAACCGTTTGCACCCCTTGGGATTTGGCTTGGAGCAGTAAATCGTCCACCGGTGCCGTGTCGGTATCGTAGGTTTGCACGGCGATCGGGTTTGTGCCTTTGGCATCATCAAAACCACGTTTAATAATATCCCCTAAAATTTTAGCTTCACCGCTTAACGGTAATAAGAGTGCCACTTGGCTGAGTTGGGTTTGCTGAAATGAGGTAACATTTTGCAGCTCGGTCGGCATTAGGTTGGCTGCCGTATGATTTGGGTATTGAGATTTCCAGTATTGAATCGCCTGCGGTAAGGCGCTCGGGTTTGACATATTTTGATTATAGGTAACTGCCAATGCTAACCAACCGGCTAAACCGATTTCGTCCGCGGTGGCTTTTTCCAACATTCCCCGATTAGCGTTGCGTAACATTGCCCAAACGTGATCGTTGTTTTGCTGGCGGGCTTTATTATCGGTTAAATAGCGATCCATTAACGATCTGGCTCGCACCGCACCGATAACATCATTCTGATTTTCGGCAACACGGGCGTAGGTTTGATATACACGCAGTAACTGCGATTGGCTTAATTGCGGTTGTGGCAACCGTTGTAATTGAGCTAATGCTTGGGCATTATTGCCTTGGAGTGCCAACAGTTGAGCGGTTAAGAGTTGATACTCTAAACTTTGAACTTCGTCCAGCTTAGTGGTATCAATATCCGCCATTGTATTTTGCGCTTCAACCACTTTATTTTCATCAATCAATTTGCGGATAGCGAGCAAACGGTAGGTTTGTTGATCTTCAATTTTCTTGGTTTGATCGGCTTTGTTGATGTAAAACTCGGAATTTGCATAGGCTTCATTTTTGAGCGTTTCGGTGATTTTATTCCCTGCACACGCACTAAGAAACAGTGCAAGGGCTGTCGGGATAAAAACAGTTTTCATTTTTTGGCGAAAATGACGAGTTTGTAATAAAATAGTTGGCATTTTATTGCTCCATATTTAGAAAATGGGATGCGATTTTTCATTATCTTTAATGAAATAGTCGGATCTTACTTATCAAACAAGTGAAAATCAAATGAAAAACGGACACTCGCCTGAACAATTCGGCACATTATATATTGTTGCCACACCAATCGGAAATTTAGACGATATTACCCAACGGGCTTTACAAACGTTTGAGCAGGTCGATCTGATCGCTGCCGAAGACACCCGCCACAGTGGGCTATTATTAAGTCATTACGGCATTAAAAAGCCGTTTTTTGCCCTACACGATCATAATGAACAACAACGTGCAAATACGCTGATCGAAAAATTACAACAGGGGCAAAGTGTTGCGTTGATTTCCGACGCCGGTACGCCGTTAATTAGCGACCCCGGTTTCCACTTAGTGCGTTACGCTAGACAAGCCGGTGTAAAAATCGTTCCCATACCGGGTGCTTGTGCGGCGATTACCGCGCTATGTAGTGCCGGTATTGCCTCCGATCGTTTTTGCTTTGAGGGCTTTTTGCCGGCAAAATCTAAAGCCCGTCTAGAGCGGCTTAAAGCACTCGAAGATGAAAGCCGCACGCTGATTTTTTATGAATCCACCCACCGTATTTTAGAGACCTTGAGAGATATGCAAGCGGTCTTTTGCGACCGATTTCTTGTAATGGCTCGCGAATTAACTAAAACGTGGGAAACCATTCACGGCGCAGAACTTCCGGCTTTGATTGAATGGTTAGAGCAGGATCATCATCGCATTAAAGGCGAAATTGTGCTGGTGGTAGAGGGGAAAGTTGCAAGCCATACTGACGAGGCACTATCGGCGCAAAGCATAAAATTGCTCACCCTACTACACAAAGAGTTGTCGTTGAAAAAAGCGGCAGCGATTGTGGCTGAGACGTTCGGCGATAAAAAGAACGCACTTTACCAGTACGGTTTAGATCATTTTAAAACGCAACATTAAATCAACATTGAGGGATAATATGGCAGCGGAAGGCGCAAACTACCTAGTCAGCGTAGTAACATTACTTGGGGCGGCGGTGATTGCCGTGCCACTTTTTAAACGGCTCGGATTAGGGTCGATTCTTGGCTATTTAGCGGCAGGCTTGGTTATCGGGCCGTTCGGCTTCGGCATTTTTACCAATCCGGACAGCATTATTCATATTGCCGAACTGGGCGTAGTGATGTTCCTGTTTATTATCGGGCTGGAGATGAAGCCTTCGCATATTTGGGGGCTACGCAACCACATTTTTTGCTTAGGCGCATTCCAAATTTTTACCTGTATTGCCGCATTAACTGCCGTTGCTGTCGCTTACGGGTTTGATTGGAAAGTCGCATTTGTGAGTGCCGCCGGTTTTGTGCTGACCTCAACGGCAATCGTAATGCAGGAATTGAGCGACAGGGGCGATATTACCTCGCCGAGAGGGCAGCAGATAGTGTCGATTTTGCTATTTGAAGATCTGTTAATTGTACCGTTATTGGCGTTGGTTACCTTTCTTTCCCCCAATACCGTGGCATCATCACAGCCGGTTTGGCAGACGATTGGCATTGCGGGCATCTCCTTAGCATTACTGGTTGCCGCAGGGCTTTGGTTGTTAAACCCGTTATTTAAAATATTAGCCAAAACCAAAACCCGTGAAGTGATGACCGCCGCCGCATTATTGGTTGTACTCGGTTCTGCATTGTTGATGGAAATGGGCGGCTTATCAATGGCGATGGGCGCATTTGTTGCCGGCGTGCTACTCTCTGAATCAAGCTTTCGCCATCAGCTTGAAGCCGATGTTGAGCCGTTTCGGGGATTGCTGCTTGGGCTGTTTTTCCTTGGGGTTGGAATGTCGCTCAATTTATCGGTGGTGATAGCGAACTGGGGGCTGATTATTTCCGGCGTGCTTGCCTTTATGTTTGTGAAAGGGCTGGGGATTTACTGTGTCGCTCGGATTATGGGTAAGAATAATGCTAATGCCCTTGACCGTGCGATTATTATGGCGCAAGGCGGTGAGTTTGCTTTTGTGCTATTTGCCGCTGCTGCAAGCCAAAATGTGATCAGCGCCGAGGTGCAAGCCAATATGACGGCGATTGTTGTGCTGTCGATGGTGCTTACCCCGCTGTTCGTGATTGTGCATAAAAAATATATTGTGCCTCACTTGAGCAAGCAACAAGACGACATTGAAGCCGACCATATTGATGCCCAGCACCCAACCATTATTATTGGCTTAGGGCGTTACGGGCAAATTGTTAATCACCTGCTGATGATGACCGGCTGCCACCCGACAGTGATTGATAAAGATGCGACCTTGATTAAAGGAATGAAAAAACGGGGCATTAAAAGTTATTACGGCGATGCCAGCCGCCCTGAATTGCTACACGCAGCCGGTATTGAAAATGCGGAACTGCTGATTGTGGCGGTTGATGACAAAGCACAGGCTACCCACATTGTCGAATTAGCCCGTAAAATGAACCCGCACCTCAAAATTATTGCACGGGCTTACGACCGTTTACACGTCTTTGATTTATTCCGTGCAGGCGCGGACATTCAAGTGCGTGAAACCTTTGATTCAGCATTGCGTACCAGCAAAAAAGCATTACGGGCAATGGGCTTGGATCAGGCGTTAGTCGAAGAAATCGGCGAAGCCTATTTCTACCGTGATCGCCATAGTGTAAAAGTTATGGCGGAAGCCTACGATGCCGAAAGTAAAAAATTCCGCACGGAAGAATTTTTGAAAATTGCATTGGAAAACGACCAAGAAACAATGTTGGAAATTCAGCAAATTATGCAAAAAGAACGTTAATGTAGGCATAACAGGAAATGCAAGTCATTCACATTTTTCAAAAAGAGTAAATGCTAACTAATCTTATTTATCCGATAGTTATTTTCTATCAAATGAATAACTTATATCCATTTCCTGTTTTGAATATTTAGGTATATACTGCCCCCGTTTATTAAAACAACAACTGAAATTAACATAGGAGAAACAAAATGACTAATTCAATCGGTTTAAGTGTTGATTCATCTGAAAAACTCGCCAAAGAATTAAATAATCTATTAGCAAGCTATCAAGTATTCTATACCAACGTACGCGGCTACCACTGGAATATTAAAGGCGTGAGCTTCTTTGAATTACACGAAAAATTTGAAGAAATTTATAATGATCTAGTAGTAAAAGTAGATGAAATCGCAGAGCGTATTTTAACCTTAGGTCACGTACCGGCAAACGGCTTCAGCCAGTATCTGAATGCATCGTTAATCAAAGAGGATTTAGGCGTATCTTCTGCTCAACAATGCTTAACCGGTACATTGGAAGGGTTTAAAACCTTACTAAAACAGCAACGTGAAATCTTAGCCCTTGCGAGTGAAGCTGATGATGAAGGAACGGCATCTCAAATGAGCGACTACATCAAAGAGCAAGAAAAATTAGTGTGGATGTTCTCAGCAGCAGCAACCTGCGGCGTGTGCCAAGCCTAATTAAAAGTTGAATGAAAAATTAACCCTTTCTAAGTGATTAGAAAGGGTTTTTTATTGCTAGTATTTCACCGTATGCCCGTAGCTTTCAATAATGCCTTTAATATGTTCTAAGGATTCTTTGGAAGGTGGTAAAACGTCTTCCAACTCATATTCAAAGCCGAGGGTTTTCCATTTGTGCGCACCCAGTCGATGATAAGGCAATAGCTCTACTTTTTCGATATTCTCCATTCCTTGAATAAATTGACCGAGCAGGTGAATGTCCGCATCGGCATCTGTATAACCGGGTACTACCACATAGCGAATCCACGTCCGCTGGTTGCGTTTTTGCAGGTAGCGGGCGAAATCAAGGGTACGTTTGTTGGAAACGCCGATAAAATCCTTGTGGACATCTTCATTGAGCTGCTTTAAATCCAGCATCACTAAATCGGTTACGTCCAGCATTTCATCGATGACTTCATTGTAATGACGAACAAAACCGTTGGTATCCAAGCAAGTGTCGATACCTTCCGCTTTGCAGGCTCGAAACCAGTCCCGCACAAATTCCATTTGCAACATCGCTTCGCCACCGGATGCGGTAACACCGCCGCCGGTTGCCCGCATAAAATGCTTGTAAGTTACCACCTCTTTCATTAACTCTTCTACTGAAATGGTTTTACCGCCTTCCAAATCCCAAGTGTCTCGGTTATGGCAGTATTTACAACGCATTAAACAGCCTTGTAAAAAGAGAATAAAGCGAATGCCCGGACCGTCCACCGTGCCGCAGGACTCGTAAGAGTGATACCTTGCTAAAACTGACATATTTATCCTTAATCAATGACTTTTTGCAAAATAAAGGGCGAATCCGACCGCGTGTTAATAACCGCTGACATTTGGGTTAGCTTGTTCACCGTTTAATGTCGCGAGTAAATTGGCTAACAGGCTGGATGCGCCGAAGCGGAAATGATCGGCATTGAGCCAATCTTGCCCGAAGATCTCAGCCGCTAAGGCGAGATATTGCGCCGCCTCTTCGCTAGTTTTAACCCCGCCCGCCGCTTTGAAACCGACCTTATCCGCCGCCTTTAAATCTCGAATAGTTTCAAGCATCACTTGCGCAGATTCAAGGGTGGCATTCACAGCAACTTTGCCGGTAGAGGTTTTAATAAAATCCGCCCCCGCTTGAATGGCAATTTCGCTTGCTTGACGAATAAGCGCCGGTGTTTTCAGTTCACCGCTTTCAATGATCACTTTCAACACCACATTTGCCGCTTGGCAAACCGCTTTACATTGACGCACTAGCTCAAAGCCGATTTCCGTATTGCCCGCCATTAACGCACGGTAAGGGAAAACCACGTCCACTTCATCTGCGCCGTATGCCACCGCCGCCTTTGTTTCCGCCACCGCAATCTCAATATCCTCATTACCGTGCGGAAAATTGGTCACGGTGGCGATTTTGACCTGCTCAATGCCCAGTTGTTTTAAGGTTTTACGGGCAATCGGAATAAATCGGGGATAGACGCACAGTGCCGCCGGCGTGCCAAAATCAGTGTGAGCTTGATGGCAGAGTGCGATCACTTTTTCATCGGTATCATTATCATTGAGCGTGGTTAAGTCCATCAAAGAGAGGGCTTGTTGCGTAGTTTGAACGAGTGTCATTGGTTTTCTCCTTGCAAAAATAGAGGCAGAACCGACCGCTTGTATGGCAACGGTTCGAGTAGAAACGACAACACCACAGCGACCTGTGGTGTGTATTAGAACGCATACGGTTTACATTGTCATTACCGCACCGCCAATCCCGATAAATAAACCGGCAATGGCTGCACTCATTAAGTTAGATAATGTCCCGGCGATAACCGCTTTAATCCCCATACGGGCAACATCGCTGCGGCGGCTTGGTGCCATTCCGCCTAATCCGCCGATTAAAATTGCAATTGAGCTGAAGTTTGCAAAACCGCAAAGGGCGAAGGTGATGATTGCAACGGTTTTTTCGCTTAATTGCACTGTTGTTTCAGGGGCAAGGTATTTAACGAAATCCACATAGGCGACAAATTCGTTAAGCACTAATTTTTGACCAATCAATGAACCGGCAACTTGGGCTTCTTCGCCCCACGGCACACCGATTGCCCACGCAAGCGGTTGGAAAATATAGCCGAGTAACGATTGTAATGTTACATTTTCAAAGCCGGCTAAACCTGCCGCCCAGCCGATAAAGCCGTTTAACATCGCAATTAACGCAATAAAGGCAAGCAACATCGCACCGACATTCATCGCTAATTGCATACCGGAAAACGCACCCACCGCTGCCGCTTCGATCACGTTAGACGGTTTTTCCATATCGTCTTCGCTCAATTCATCTTTAGTGTTTTCCGTTTGCGGATAGATAATTTTTGCAAAGAGTAAACCGCCCGGTGCCGCCATAAAGGACGCTGCAATTAAGTATGGCAACGGCACGCCCATTTGTGAGTAACCGATCATTACCGCACCCGCAACAGAGGCTAAGCCGCCGCACATCACGGCAAACAGCTCGGAATTGGTCATTGATTTGATGTAAGGTTTAACCAATAACGGCGCTTCCGTTTGACCCACAAAAATATTTGCCGCCGCAGACATTGATTCCGAGCGGGACGTGCCTAATACTTTTTGTAACGCACCGCCTAAAATACGGATAATAAACTGCATAATGCCTAAATAGTACAGCACCGAAATCAATGCCGAGAAGAAGATAATCGGCGGTAAGACACGCAGTGCGAACACGAAACCGCCGCCACCGAACACTTCAAACATCTTGTCGCTGACTAAGCCGCCGAATAGGAATGAGATCCCGTCATTGCCGTAGTTGATCACTTTGCTGACCGCTTCCGCCGCTGCCAATAAGCCTTTACGACCCTGTTCCCAATATAAAATAATAGCGCCCATACCAATTTGAATGGCAAGTGCGCCGATGACCGTACGATAATTGATGGCTTTTTTATTACTGGATAATAAAAAGGCAATCAACAGTAAAATAACAATGCCAAACAGGCTCATTAGTGTATCCATTGGAAAACCTCAAAAAGTAAAAAAGCGCCGATGAGTTACACCTTAATCGGCAGGGAAAAATCCGCCATACTATACCGATTTTTTCGCCTAAAATCTTCAATTTTTTGCGATAGGCAGGATTGTTTCGCCCTAACATAAAAAAATTTGATCTAGTTCTCACTTTTATGCCCGATTGATTGCCTTTAGATGAAAATCCGATTATTCTTGGAGTTAATCTTCTTTTTTGTAAAGGATAACGGAGTTTTTATGTCAAGATTAACCAAACAACAAATTCTCGCTCAATTAAAACACGGCTTGGTCGCCTCTTGCCAACCGGTCGATGATGGCCCGATGGATTCACCGCAAATTGTTGCTGCAATGGCAGCGGCTTCTGTTGCGGGTGGTGCGGCGGCATTGCGGATTGAAGGCATTGAAAATTTAAAAACGGTGAGAGCGGCAGTTGATGTGCCGATCATCGGTATTGTTAAGCGGGATTTGGACGACAGCCCGGTGCGTATTACCCCGTTTTTGCAGGATATTGACGATCTTTATCACGCCGGTGCGGATATTATTGCGTTTGACGGCACGGATCGTATTCGCCCGACCACGATTGATGCCTGCGTCAAACGGATTCAGGCGTTGGGTGCGATGTCGATGGCGGATTGTTCAAATTTTGCAGAAGGCAGCTATTGCCAATCGCTCGGCGTGGATATTATCGGCAGCACAATGTCCGGCTATACGGGCGGTGAAATCCCGACAGAACCGGACGTGCAATTAGTGCGGGATTTAGTTGCACACGGTTGTTGCGTAATGGCGGAAGGACGCTATAACACCCCTGAACTTGCTGCGTTAGCGATTGAAAACGGCGCTTATGCGGTTACGGTCGGATCGGCGCTCACCCGCTTGGAGCATATTGTCGGTTGGTTTGTACAGGCGATTAACCGCCGCCAAGGAGCATAAAATGGGTGTCTGTCTAGCGATTGATATTGGCGGCACCAAAATTGCGGCGGCATTGGTACGCTTAGTGGGGAAACACGTCGAGGTCAGTGAACGGATGCAAATCCGCACGCCGCAAAACCCGGACGCTGAAGCACTGGAAAAGGCGCTTTCCGATGTGCTGAAACACTTTGCCGAGCAGTTTGATACTGTGTCGGTTGCCTCTACCGGTATTATCCGAGACGGCATATTAACCGCGCTAAACCCGAAAAATTTAGGGAATTTGGCGTTTTTTCCGCTCTACGAAACGCTCCGTAAAAAGACGGATAAACCGATTACGTTGTTGAATGATGCCCAAGCTGCCGCTTGTGCGGAATATTTAGCGCAAGACGATATTGAAAATTTTGCGTTTATTACCGTTTCAACCGGTGTCGGCGGCGGGATTATTCTCAACCGCCGACTGTTTACCGGCACAAACGGCGTGGCAGGGCATATCGGACATAGCCTTGCCGATCCGAATGGGGAGGCTTGCGGCTGCGGACGGGTAGGCTGCGTTGAAGCGGTGGCGGCGGGACGGGCTATTGCGCGTGAAGCGGCTAAATGGCAATCACCGTGCGAACCGCCGGAAGTGTTTGAACGCTTTCGGGCAGGTGAAGCGCAAGCGGTCGCATTGGTCGATAAATCTGCAAAAGCGATTGCCAACTTAATTGCCGATCTGACGATTAACCTTGATATTCAACGCATTGCGTTAGGGGGAAGCGTTGGCTTAGCACAGGGGTATCTTGGTAGGGTTGAACATTTCCTCGCACAACTGCCGGCAATTTATCGCCCGCAGATTGTTTTAGCGCATTACGCCCAAGATGCCGGTTTAATCGGAGCGGCTTGGTGGGCGGCAAACTGTGAGAAGCCCTAGCAAGTGGGCAGATGAGAGTGAAAATTTGCAATATAGTAGTTTTACAATGCTAACGATTGCTTATAGGGAGCAATGCTTTGCCTCTTTGACATTAGGTGATATGTAAAGAGGCTGGGCTTGCCCTCCAACATAAGATTGAACCCTCTATTTTGTTAGGCTTGTTGCATTAGGCTTGTTACATCATACCTAAAATGCACGTTCCATTACCGTTGTATAATCTAAGCACCTTACTTTGCTAAGGCGTTTTGCCTTTCATCATTCAACTGCCGTTTCATTAAAATATCGGTTTGTAGATCATTGCCGAGTTGGAAAAGGTGGCTGCCAAAGGGGACAAAACCGTTTTTCTGATAAAACGTCAAGGCGTTGTGGTTGTGTTCCCAAACACCGAGCCAAATCAAATCTGCCGTCCGTGCTTTAGCTTGTTGTACGGCAAATTCATACAAGGTTTGCCCGATACCTTTGCCCTGCCACTCTTTAAGCACATAAATGCGTTCAATTTCAACGGCGTTATCCGTTTGCCGCTCGGTTTGTGCCTCGCCGAGATTGAGTTTGAGGTAGCCAATCGGTTCGCCTTGCTGTTCGGCAAAATAAAAATACATATTCGGATTGGACAATTCTTTACCGAGTTGCTCGGCGGAAAAATGCTGCGCGAGATAGCCTTGCATATCTTCAGTGCTATTGTTGTCGGCAAAGGTATCGTGAAATGTTTGGCGGCTTATTGCTTGCAAGGCAGGCAGATCGTGCTGATTTAACGCTCTAATCTGCATCTTCAACCTGCCATTCGTAGTTCAGCCATTCCGTGTTTTGTGCTGCGCCTAATCGTGCATAAAAGCGTTTACCGTGTTCGTTCCAAGGGGCGACCGTCCATTTGATCTGTAAGCAACGATGTCTGCGGGCCTCTGCTTTCAGCCCTTGCATCAGCTTTTCGCCAACCCGTTGATTACGATAATCCGAATCGACATACAACTCTTTGAGGTAGATTGCCGGGCGATTTTGAGCGGTGAAAGGCAGGAAATAATAGACGGCAATGCCGACCAGTTTATCTCCCTCAACGGCAACCAGACTGTGAAAATCGGGCGGCTGTTTGTCGAAGCCGCATTGTTCGATAATTTCCGGTGTGATCGCAAAGGATTCAATGTATTTTTCAAACACGGCTAATTCCCGCATTAGCCGCCACATTTGTGCGGCATCTTGTCGTTGAGCTGGACGGATTTGGATAGTCATTGTATGTGTTCCTGTTGTGTAAGGCGAAGTTGTTGTTTCAAGCGTTGTTGTAATTGGTCGAGTTGATCGAGCAGTGTGTTGCAGTGTTCCGTGCCGAAAGCGGTGGCAACGGCACATTCCGCTGCGGTTAAACGCTCAATCAGTGGTTGGGTGAAGTGTTGTCCTTTTGCCGTTAAGCTGATCAATTTGCTGCGTTTATCCTGCGGATCAGGAAGAAATTGCAGAAAACCACGCTCATCTAACCGCTTGCACACGGAGGTAACGGTCTGTTTCGGTAAGCTCCACTTATCACCGATCGCAGTTGGCGAGCTTTGCCCATAACGCCCGATATGGTAAAGAAAATGCAGCTCGTTGAGGGTGAGATCGTATTGTTTCGCCCATTGGGCATAAATTTGTGAAAGTTGGGCGGAAAGGGTGGCAAGTTTATCGAATGGGTTCATCATTATTCCTATTTCGGACTAAGTGGTTTGCATTTTAGTCCGAAATAGGAATAATATCAAGTTCTCCAAATGAGATTTTGAGTGCTATCAAGTATTAAGTCGGTTAGAATAGGGTAACTTTTACTATTGAGGAGTTTAAAATGAAAAAATCCACACTGGCATTGGCACTGCTTGCCACACTTGGTTTATCGAACGTTGCCGCTGCACAAACCGGTTGGTTTGTGAAAGGCGATTTGGGCTACGGCAAACTCTCTTTGAAAGCACCGGGAGTAACCTTCAAAAAGAATAACTTTAGCCAAACGATTGGCGCAGGCTATGATTACGGTGATTTCCGTTTATCCTTGGATTATACCCACAATCAAAAACTTAAAAGTGAAGATAACCGTTTCGGTTCATCGGTGAAAGCGGATTTAACTGTACATCAGATCGGTTTTAATGCGGTTTATCGTTTTGCTAATGAGAGTGCGGTAGCGCCTTATCTCGGCGCACGGATTAGCGCAAACTTTGTAAACAGCAATACCTATATCCGTGAGCCCGGATTAACCTTAGAAACCGAAACATCGGATCTAAGAACAGGCTACGGTGCATTGGCAGGGGTAGAGTTCAAACTGGCGGATCATCTGAATGCTGATGTGGGTGTACAGTATGATTATTTAGGCAAAATTGATAATGTGAAAGTCCAAAATATTGGTGTGAAAACCGGTTTACGCTACACGTTCTAAGTTGGATTTAGCAGTTAATAAAAAGGCTCATTGATTGAGCCTTTTCTTTTATGAGGTTATCGCCACGCTTTAAATTGGTTGATTAAACCGTTGGTGGAACTGTCGTGGCTGGTAATGGCCTCGCTATTTTCCAACTCCGGTAGAATACGATTGGCAAGCTGCTTGCCCAGCTCTACGCCCCACTGATCGAAGCTGTAAATATTGAAAATGACCCCTTGCACGAAAATTTTGTGTTCGTACATTGCAATCAATGCCCCCAGTGTGAACGGCGTGATTTTTTGGACTAAAATCGAGTTGGTTGGTTTGTTGCCTGTAAACACTTTAAACGGCACAATCTCTGCAACATCTGCCAATGATCTGCCCGCTTGCAAGAACTCTTGTTCAACGGTTTCTTTCGATTTACCGAAAGCGAGCGCTTCTGTTTGAGCAAAGAAGTTGGATAATAATTTACTGTGATGATCGCCGATCGGATTATGGCTCTGTGCCGGTGCGATAAAATCGCACGGAATCAGTTTTGTGCCTTGGTGAATCAGTTGATAAAACGCGTGCTGCCCGTTGGTGCCGGGTTCGCCCCAAATAATCGGGCCGGTTTGATAATCGACCGCTTTACCGTCTCTGCCGACAAATTTACCGTTTGATTCCATATTCCCTTGCTGGAAATACGCAGCGAAGCGGTGCATATATTGGTCGTAAGGCAAGATAGCCTCAGATTCCGCACCTAAGAAGTTGTTGTTCCAAATGCCGACTAACGCAAGAGTAGCGGGAATATTTTGCTCAATCGGGCTGTTGAGAAAGTGTTGATCCATTGCGTGTGCACCGTCTAGCAACTGCTCAAAATGCTCAAAGCCTAATGATAACGCAATGGACAAGCCAATCGCTGACCAAAGGGAATAACGTCCGCCAACCCAATCCCAAAACTCAAACATATTGGCGGTATCAATACCAAATTTAGCCACTTCTTTCGCATTGGTGGAAAGGGCGACAAAGTGTTTTGCCACCGCCGATTCATCTTTTGCCGCCGCCAACAACCACTCACGAGCGGAAAGGGCATTGGTCATTGTTTCTTGTGTGGTGAAGGTTTTAGATGCCACCAGCACCAAAGTCGTTTCCGGATTGACTTTACATAGCGTTTCGGCAATATGCGTGCCGTCCACATTGGAGACAAAGTGCATATTCAGGTGGTTTTTGTACGGACGCAATGCTTCGGTTACCATATAAGGGCCTAAATCCGAACCGCCGATACCAATGTTGATCACATCGGTAATCGCTTTGCCGGTATAGCCTTTCCACTCGCCCGAAATTACCCGCTCGCAGAACGTTTTCATTTTGGCTAAGACTGCATTTACCTCCGGCATCACATCTTTGCCATCCACTTCAACCGGTGTATTGGCACGATTGCGTAAAGCAGTATGCAACACGGCACGGTTTTCGGTACGGTTAATTTTTTGTCCGCCGAACATTGCGTAAATTGCCGATTTAAGCTGACATTCGTCCGCAAGCTGACGGAGCAAGGCTAATGTTTTCTCGTTAATCACATTTTTAGAAAAATCGACCAAGATTTGATCGTGAAATAGGAGAGAAAATTTATTGAAACGTTGCGGATCTTCACTGAAAAGCTGCGAAATAGTGAGATTATCCGCTTTATGCTGCATTAACGCATTCCAAGCGAAAGTTTGGGTTGGGTTGATTTTTTGCATTGACTAACGTCCTCTACTAAGTTTAAACATTCGGCGATGATGAGTTTTGGTTTTGCTCGGTGAAAGCATCTAAGCGTTTTTCTAACTCATTTAATTTTTCACGGGTACGGAGCAAAACCTGAGATTGCACATCAAATTCCTCACGGGTAACGACGTCTAATTTAGTCAGTTGTGCCTGCAAGATCTGCTTGAATTTTTCTTCTAAATCATTGCCGACATTTTTAAGACTTTGCGGGAGTACACTGTGAAGTTGTTGTGCGAGGGATTCTAAGTTTTTCGGATTAAGCATAGTCGTGATTTCCTTTAAAATGATAGGGCTAATTTTAAAGAATTTTGGCTTGGATAAAAAGTAAAGAAATGCGAAATCAGTGGAAATATTTGCATTATTTATTGAAAGGAAATGGCTGGAGTACTAGGATTCGAACCTAGGAATGCTGGGATCAAAACCCAGTGCCTTACCGCTTGGCGATACTCCAAAAGAAAAAACTAACTGAAAAGTTAGTCTGATAGAGTTGATAAAAAAGATGGCTGGAGTACTAGGATTCGAACCTAGGAATGCTGGGATCAAAACCCAGTGCCTTACCGCTTGGCGATACTCCAGTCGTATTTTTACAAGCTGATAATGGTGCGGGACGAGGGACTTGAACCCACACACCTCGCGGCGCCAGAACCTAAATCTGGTGCGTCTACCAATTTCGCCAGTCCCGCAACTTTGGTGGCTACAGCGAGATTCGAACTTGCGACCCCAACATTATGAGTGTTGTGCTCTAACCAGCTGAGCTATGTAGCCCTTATTGCGTTCACCATATCGGCTTTGCGGGGCGTATTATGCTGATTTCACCCTACCTCGTCAAATACTTTTTTTAAAAAACGATTTTTTTCGTTTTGTTTGGATAGGCTTTAGACAATTTGCTAAAAAAAACAACGATATTGCGTTATTTTCCTCTGTTTAAGCCGATTGCATTTCCGCTTGGAGCTTTGCTAAAACAGGGGGAATTTCCGGTAATACGCCCTCCCAAAGTTGAAATGCGAAAGCTGCTTGCCCGACTAACATTCCCAGCCCGTCCTGCACTTTTTGCACCCCTTGCGTGCGGGCGTAATCTAAAAACGGCGTTCGCATAGCCGCTGCATATTGCATATCGTACACTCGGCTGCCGGCAAAGTGCTTTGGGGTAATCGGCACATACTGCCCCTGTAAGCCGAGCGAGGTTGCGTTGATGATCACATCAAACGACTGCTCGGCAATCTCGGCTAAGCAAGCGGGCTGAATTTCGCCGAATTTTGCAAAGTTTTCGGCTAAACCGACCGCTTTCTCTGGGGTGCGGTTATAGAGCGTGATACGCTGCTTGGCTTTTAAAAGTGGATATAACACGCCTTTGGTTGCCCCGCCTGTGCCTAAAATCAGCATACGTTGATCAGCAGCCAGCCAGCCGAGCCGTTGTAAATCGGCGACTAAACCGAGTCCGTCTGTGTTGTCGGCATATAAACGTCCGTCAGCTAAACGTTTGAGCGTGTTACAGGCTTGTGCCTGTAAGCAACTTTCGCTATGAACATCGGCGAGGGCAAACGCCCGCTCTTTAAAAGGCGCAGTAATATTGGCTCCATTTGCACCGTTAGCGAAAAATTGGCGAAGCTGCGCTTCAAAATTGAGATTATTCCCCAGTTCCGCAGTATAGCAAATCGGCTTGGCGGTTTGCTCGCTAAACAGTTGGTGAATACGGGGCGATTTGCTTTGAGCGATCGGATTTCCCCACACGGCATATTGATTCATCGTTTACCCCTGTCTAAAAATATGTTGGCTAAAAATATCTCGAATTTCGGACGGATTTTGCTCACCACCCGTTTCGGCATCTAATACGGGAAAATGTTCGCCGAACTGTGATCTGACTGCCTGTGCCGTGCGACAAGGTGTTTGACCGCTCAGATTTGCGCTGGTTGACGTCAAGGCAAAGCCGGTCGCTTGGCACAATTGGACGACCGCCGGTACACGGCATAGACGCAGAGCAAGGGTGTCGAATTGCCCTTTGAGATAGCGAGGTACACTTGCTTTTGCCGGCATTACCCAACTAATCGGGCGGGTTTGCGGTTGTTCGAACCGCTGCCAATGAAGGTCTGTTAAGCGGCTTTCGTCTAGGTAAGGCAGAAAAAAATCTCGGCTGGGGGCTACTAAAATCAGCCCTTTTTCGATGGAACGTTGCTTCAACGCGAGCAGGCGGTGAACGGCGTGTTCGCTGTTTGGGTTGCAGCCCAAGCCGAAAACCGCTTCTGTCGGATAAGCAACGACTTGATTTTGGGTTAATTGTTCAACAATTTGATCAAAAGAAAACATTATTCCGTTTCACTAAAAAGATGTTGGCATTGGCGGTTGGCGCATTGGTAAAAGGTGTTACCCCGTTGTTTCTTGAGGGTTGCCAGACCGCATTGGCAGACAGGGCAGACGATTTTTATCGGCTTGCTCGGCAAGGTGAATTTACATTTCGGGTAATCCCGGCAGCCGTAAAAGGTTTTGCCGTTTCGTCCGGTGCGGGCGACTAATGAGTGGCTGCGGCATTCCGGACAATCGAACGTTTCTTCGGCTGAAACGTCTTCTTGCACAATAAAATCGCAGTCGGGATAACGGCTACAACCGATAAAAATCCCGAACGCCCCTTGTTTGAGCTGCAAGACGCCTTCGCATTGCGGGCAAGATTGAGGCAGTGTTTTAATAACGTGATGACTTTGCTGCAGGGGTTTAAGGTATTGGCAGTCGGGGTAACGGCTGCACCCCAAAAACAGCCCTTGCTTGCCCCGCTTTATGTGCAAAGGGGCTTGGCAATCGGGGCAATTTTCAGTCTGGCGGGTAGATTCAAACAGGCTCATCAACTAACTCAAATTCAATCACAAACAGTTTGGACGGGTTCGGTAAATTGAACGGATCACTGCTTTCAGCTCGTCCAAACGCATATTCTCTTGTATGGCGTGGCGACTATTCAGATCGGTAAAATCAATCGGTATGACGGCTTTGACGTTAATGTGGGCGAACAAGCGGTCGGTTTCGAGCGTAAATACGCAAAGGGTTTGTCCCACCTGAAAATGCGATTCCATGTGATCCCGAATGGTAATGGTTTTTTTACCGCTCAGAATATCCGCTTCAAAACGGCTAAAAAAGGTGATCTTCTGCATAGTCGCCATTCATTAAGTGATCGAAATGATCCTGATAAAAACCACGGGACACTAAGTAACGCCACATTTTTTGCTTGGCTTTGTAATCCCAAACCGCAGGGCGCTTTTTTTCAAACATTTTTTCGGCAAGGGCAAACCAGTCGATCTCGGCATTATCCAGCGCTTGTGTAAGTAACCAATCTGCAATGCCCTTTTGCCGCAATTCTTGTTTTAAACGGCGAGGCCCATAGCCCTGTTGCGCTCGATAACGGATAAATACTGCACAAAAACGTTCATCACTCTGACAGCCGTTTTCAACCGCGCGGGCTAATGCCGGTTCAATATCGTCTTCCGGATACGCTTTTTGGCGGAGTTTTTGACGTAGCTCCGCTTGGCTATATTCTCGCTTGGCGAGTAAATAGAGAACGTAACTTTGGGCGGAATATTTTTGTGTCATTGTGTTGATCGTATCCTTAGCATACGGCTAAAAGCGGTCGATTGGCTTAAACTCGGTATGAGATATATCGGGAGAACGGTATGCCCTCCCGAGGTTAAAATAACCGTTTTTGTACGCTGTGCTATCTCATTTTGCAAACAACGCGTAAAAACCGACCGCTTGTCAGCAGATTACTCTTCGATAGAGCGGAGTAATTCGTTGATGCCGACTTTGCCACGGGTTTTTTCATCGACTTTTTTGACGATCACCGCACAGTAGAGGTTATATTTGCCGCATTTTGACGGTAGGCTGCCGGAAACGACTACCGATCCCGCCGGTACACGACCATAGTGGATTTCGCCGGTTTCACGATCGTAAATTTTGGTGGATTGACCGATGAAAACGCCCATTGAAATGACACAGCCGTCTTCAACAATCACACCTTCAACAATTTCGGAACGTGCGCCGATAAAGCAGTTATCGCCAATGATAGTCGGGTTGGCTTGCAACGGTTCTAACACGCCGCCAATGCCTACGCCGCCGGATAAATGCACGTTTTTGCCGATTTGCGCACAAGAGCCGACCGTTGCCCAAGTATCCACCATTGTGCCTTCGTCCACATAAGCCCCGATATTCACATAAGACGGCATTAACACGGTATTTTTAGCGATGTACGCCCCTTTACGTACGGTGGCGGACGGCACAACTCGGAAGCCTTCTTTTTGGAAACGGGCTTCGTCATAGTCGGCAAATTTGAGCGGCACTTTGTCGTAGTATTTCGTTTCAGCCCCGTCAATGATGTGGTTATCGTTGATACGGAATGAGAGCAATACCGCTTTTTTTAACCATTGATGCACTACCCATTCGCCGTCAATTTTTTCGGCAACACGGAATGAGCCGTTATCTAATCCTTCTAGAACCTCATTTACCGCTTGTTTTAATTCGGTATCCACATTGTTTGGGGTAATTTCCGCACGGCGCTCAAACGCCGCTTCGATAATCGCTTGTAATGACATTGACTTTCCTTATGTATTGATAATGAAAAAACGCCTGACTTTTTAGCACAGACACCGCACAATTTCCACAACATTTCACAAAATCCTGCGATAGACATTGCTACAAGCGGTGGATTGAAGGTGTTTTTTGACAAAAGTCGTTGTTGAAAAGTGAGAAATAGGTAGGCATAATGATAAAAATTTGGATGTTTTTCACCCGAAATTACAAAAAATGAAAATATTCTGCCTGCTATTTATACTTGTTCTTTCACCTGTTTCGGCTGCCAGTGAGGTGATTTTTTCGTGTTTGACTCAAAATGGGAAGCAGATTTCTATTGTGCAAATCGGCAACCAATATGAGTATCGCTTCGGGAAACGGAATAAACCTGAATTAGTGTTTCGAGATTTCGTACAAGAGGCAATTCAACGCTCACCAAAGTGGGAGGGTATTGGGCGTTATTTATGGACAAATTTAACCCTCAAAAACGGTGATACCTTTTATACCGCCAGAGTGGCGACAGACAGAATGACGGACGAGCACGAAACCGAATATAGCCTAGAAGTTTCAACGGAGGAGAAACATTTAGCAACGATAATGTGTTCTGCAAAGAGTGAACCGATCGTGAATTTTCCGGAAGCGCTTTTATTTTAGCTCAAGCGGTGAGTTATCGGTAAAATTTTGCAAAGCAGGGAAAAGCACGATTTTCCCTTTGACTATTTTGCTGGCAATCGGTAATATGCACACCCTATGCAAAAAGCAAAACTACCCCTGACTATTGACCCCTATAAAGATGCGCAACGGCGTATGGACTATGAGGGCTTGATTTCGGCAAGCCAGCTTAGTCGTTTGGGGGAATCGGTTGGAAATGTGCTAAGTGATGCACAGGTTACTTTATCGTTAGAGGTTGATCCACAACGGCTGACTGTGATTAGAGGCACGGCACGCATTGATGTGGAGCTAGACTGCCAACGTTGCGGTAACCCTTTTAAGCACACCCTTGACTGTACATTATGCTTCAGTCCGGTGGCAAATATGGATCAGGCGGACAAATTGCCCGAAGTTTATGAACCGATTGAACTGAATGCTTTCGGTGAAATAAATTTACTGGAAATGGTAGAAGACGAATTCATTCTATCGTTACCGTTAGTCCCGATGCATAGTGCTGAACACTGTGAAGTGTCCGTGGCAGAACAGGTTTTTGGCGAATTGCCGGAAAAACTGGCAAGTAAACCGAACCCGTTCGCCGTATTAGCTAATTTAAAGAAAAACTAGATCTAGGAGAAAAGCCCGTGGCTGTTCAACAAAATAAGAAATCTCGTTCACGTCGTGATATGCGTCGTTCACACGATGCATTAACTACGGCAGCGGTATCTGTCGATTCTCGTGGTGAAACCCATTTACGCCACCACGTGTCTGCAGACGGTTACTACCGTGGTCGTAAGATCAAATAATCCAATCATATCTTTCGAGGTATAATTTGGCTCGTCTAACCCTTGCGTTAGATGTAATGGGCGGGGACTTTGGTCCCCGTATTACTATTCCCGCAATCATATCGGCTTTGGCAGTTTATCCGAAGCTCACTTTTCTTCTATTTGGCGATCAATGTCAAATCCGCCCTTTATTACAGGCTTTACCGCCCGCCAGCCGACAACGTATCCGATTGGTTCATACCGCAAAAACCGTTGCTGACGATCTGCCATTTCGGCAGGCAATGCGTCAGAGCAAAGGCAGTGCAATGCAACTGGCGATTGAAGCGGTGGCAACCGGCGAAGCACAAGGCTGTGTCAGCGGCGGGAATACCGGCTTGCTGATGGCGCTTGCCAAGCAGCACATTTCGTTATTACCGAATATTGGACGACCGGCGCTGACCTCCCTTATACCGAGCTTAAACGGTCGCTCCGGCATTATGTTGGATTTAGGGGCAAATGTGGAGGCGGACAGTGAGTTGCTGTGCCAGTTTGCTGAGATGGGCAATATTTTTGCACAAGTGATGCTGGATTTGGTCTATCCCCGCTTGGCACTGTTGAATATCGGCACGGAAGAGTATAAGGGCAATCCGGCAATCCGTACCGCCCACCAGCAGTTAAAACAGGCACAACACCTCAACTATATCGGCTTTATGGAAGGCGATAAATTGCTGAATAATTATGCCGATGTGATTATTTGTGATGGATTTAGCGGTAATATTGCCTTGAAAACCTTAGAGGGTGCAGCACACAATTTATTGGTGTTTTTTAAGCCGCCTCAGCCGGATTCACATCTGTGCCGGCGGTTCAAGCGGGCGGTTATGCGTTTTATTTTTCAACGCTATTACCGAAAATTGCAACGTATCAATCCGGACAAACACAATGGTGCAACATTGCTCGGTTTATCGTCCGTGGTGGTGAAAAGCCACGGGAGTGCCGGTGCAAATGCATTTTTTTATGCCATTTTGCACGCAATTCAACAGATTGAAAATGAAATTCCTGCTAAAATTTCGCAAGGATTAAATCAATTATAAGAGTATAAAGTATGTACAGTTCAATTTTAGCGACCGGTAGCTATATGCCTGCGCAAATTCGCACCAATGCGGATTTAGAGAAAATGGTCGATACAACAGACGAGTGGATTGTTACCCGTTCGGGAATGAAAGAACGCCGTATTGCCGGTGCTGATGAAACCGTGGCAACAATGGGGGCGGCAGCGGCGAAAAATGCGTTAGCACAAGCCGCTATTGATCCGCAACAGATTGATTTAATTGTGGTTGGAACGACCAGCAACTCTCACGCTTATCCGAGTGCCGCCTGCCAAATTCAAGGAATGCTCGGCATTGACGATGCAATTTCCTTTGATGTGGCGGCAGCCTGTACCGGCTTTGTTTATGCGTTGAGTGTGGCGGATCAGTTTATACGCAGCGGCAAGGTGAAAAAAGCGTTAGTCATCGGCTCGGATCTCAACTCCCGCAAATTAGACGAAACGGATCGCAGCACAGTCGTATTGTTTGGTGATGGTGCAGGCGCGGTGATTTTAGAGGCAAGCGAACAACAAGGCATTATTTCAACCCACTTACACGCCTCGCCAGATACCAAATCTGCACTGGTTTTGCCGAATGAGATGCGGGGTGAAGCACAATCGGGCTTTATTGCAATGCAGGGCAATGCGACCTTCAAATTGGCGGTACGGGAACTAGCTAATGTGGTGGAAGAAACCTTAACGGAAAACGGCTTGGATAAGCGCGAGCTGGATTGGCTTGTGCCGCACCAAGCCAATTTGCGTATTATTGCGGCAACGGCGGAAAAATTGGCGATGTCGATGTATCAGGTAGTGGTAACGGTAGATCGCTACGGTAACACCAGTGCCGCGACCATTCCGGTAGCACTTGATGAAGCGGTGCGGGACGGGCGTATTCAGCGTGGGCAGCTATTATTGCTGGAGGCTTTCGGCGGCGGCTGGACGTGGGGATCGGCGTTAGTCCGTTTTTAACAAGCAGTTAATTTTGTAAATTTTAGGGTTGAATAGCTCACTTGCTATTTGGAAAATAAAATGGAAAAACAATTAAATTTTAATGAGATTATTGAACGTTCTCTAAAAATTCGTCAAGCTTATCATCAACTTGAACAACAATATCATGGTTCAACTTGGACGGTAGAGGAGGATGCACTAGCCTATTTAACCGATGCAGGTTTAGTTGGACGTTTAACAATGGCACAACAAGGGCGTTGGCTAAAATTAGATGATAATGTGGTAGATGAACTTTCCCATAAATTGAGTGAAAATATTTGGTGGCTAATTGTATTAGCTGATCGAATGGACATTGATTTGGGAAAATCAATTTCAGAATTTTTAGACGGTATGGAGAAACGGTTAATTAAATAATATGCATAAAATCACTTTTGCAGATAAAAAACGGAAAACCGTAGAACAAGCAGAATTTACCGCAGACGGACGCTATATGCGCAAAGTGCGCAGTTTTGTGTTACGCACCGGGCGGTTGAGCGATTTCCAACGGGATATGATGAATCATCACTGGGCGGATTTAGGCTTGGATTATCAAGCAATGCCGTTCGATTTCAACCAAATTTTCGGCAATGCCAATCCGGTCGTGTTGGAAATCGGCTTTGGAATGGGCAAATCTTTGGTTGAAATGGCGGCGCAAAATCCCGATCGCAATTATATCGGCATAGAAGTTCACACGCCTGGTGTCGGGGCGTGTATTGCCTATGCGGTTGAAAAGGGAGTCAAAAACCTGCGGGTCATTTGCCACGATGCGACCGAAATTTTACGGGATAGCATTGCCGATCAGTCCCTCGGCGGTTTACAGCTCTATTTCCCTGATCCGTGGCAAAAAGCCAAGCACCATAAACGCCGTATTGTACAGCCGGCTTTTATTGAGCGGGTATTACATAAATTGCGGTCAGACGGCTTTATTCATATGGCAACGGATTGGGAAAATTATGCGGAGTATATGTTAGCGGTACTACGCTCATTCCCTGAACTTAAAAATCAATCACCGAGTGGTGATTTTATTCCGCGTCCGGATTTTCGCCCTCTCACCAAATTTGAGGAACGCGGGCAGAAATTAGGACACGGCGTGTGGGATCTCTACTTTATTAAAGGATAAACCCAACAAAATTGTGCTAGAATAGCCACAATTTTATTGTCATTAAGGAGAACAAAAATGGCACAACCAACTCGTAATCGCAGACAGCGCAAGAAAATGCACCTTGCCGAATTCCAAGAATTAGGCTTTTTGGTGAAATTCCAATTTGCCGAAGGCACGGGCATTGACCAAATTGATGCGCTCGTAGATCGTTTTATTGATGAAGTGATCCGCCCGAACGGCTTAGCCTACGAAGGTTCAGGCTATTTACATTGGGAAGGCTTAGTTTGCCTTGAGAAAATGGGCAAATGCGATGACTCTCACCGTCAATTAGTGCAAAAATGGTTAGCGGATAACGGTTTAATTGAAATCGAGGTCAGCGAATTGTTTGATATTTGGTGGGATTTACCGATCAATCAATAATCCTTTCTTGTCATAATGTGCCTAAAATTATCCCTCCGATGATTTTAGGTCATTTATTTTCGTTGTTACGCTTATCGCCCTGATTAAAGGAAGAAAAATGGCGGAAAATCAACCTGTTAAACGGATCACCCTCAATGATATTGCACGGTTAAGCGGTGTGTCGAAAACCACGGCGAGTATGGTGCTGAACGGGCAATCGGAACAATTTCGCATCAAGTCGGAGACCCGTCAGAGAGTATGCCAAATTGCCCGCCAGTACGGCTACCGTGCCAATGCCTATGCCAAAGGGTTAAAATTACAGCGTACCAACGTTGTCGGCTTGATTGTGCCGGATCTCGCCAATTACGGTTTTGCATCAACCGCCAAGTATTTGGAAAAATTATGCCGTGATAGCGGCTTACTGCTGGTGATTGCCTGCTCGGACGACAATCCCGTCCAAGAAAAATTAGCGATAGAACGTTTACTCGACCGCCAAATCGACCTCATTATCACCGCACCCACCCATCAAGATCCGAAGTATTACAAATCCGTGTTAAAGCAGACCGCCCTATTACAGCTCGACCGCTTTGTGCCGCAGCTTGATCTCTGCTACGCGATTAGTGATGACACACCAAAGATTGCACAGCTTGTGCAGCGGGTGATTACCACCAATCATTTAAGCGAATATTTTTATTTTGGCGGGCAGCTCTCCCTTTCGCCGAGCCAATCCCGTTTGGCTGGTTTTTGTCAGGGGCTTGCCGAGGGCGGTTTGGGTGAACAGCCTGACTGGATTTTACACCGAGATTACCGCCCCGAATCGGGCTATCGGCTGATGCAATCCTTAGTCGAACGGCTGGGGCGTTTACCTCAAGCGGTCTTTACCGCCTCTTATACCATTTTGGAAGGGGTGTTGCACTATCTGACCGAATATCAACAAATGGATAAATTGCTCAATCGCCAGTTACAGCTTGCGACATTTGACGATCACGCCCTGCTTAATGCCTTGCCTTTTCATATCCATTCTATCAAGCAGGATCACGAGCAGATCGCCAAACAAGTTTTCACACTGATTCAGCAAACCCTACAAGGTAAAACGCTTAAACCGATAAAAGTCCCCTGTGAAATTATTTGGCGAGGTTAAATAATCTGGTACAGTAAAAGAATAAAGCCTATACAATAGTAGGCATAGGCTTGGTTTTAGATATTTATTTTGGATTACCTTATATAACTAGACTAAATTCCCTTTAACCAATCGTTTTAAAATGGAAATTTGATTTAGGGTTAGTTTTTCAATTAGGTAAACCATATTCATTTTCAACATCACTTGGCTAGCAAGCTAAGTATATAAACAACCCAATATTTACTATTAAAATGAAACCTCCATATGGCCATGAATAATCTGCATATGGCGAATCAGCTATCAATTGGTTATAAATAGCAACTATATAATCAGAAAAATAATAATCAGCAACATTTAGTAAGTAAATAAAAATAGATAATCCGCCAGATATACCCACATCATGAGAACGCCTGATGAAAATAAATAAAATAGGAAGTTTAATAAAAAGATGATCTATAATTACTAGTAGATCTGTTAGAGAATAAAAATTAAGGGATGGATATGCTCCTGTTAATTTAAGAGAAATAAATAATAGTAAAATTCGAGTAAGTTAAAATAAAGAAAAACAAAAAATATAAACTCTCTTCTTGTTGCTCTTCCAGAATAATTAAAGAAATTATAAAATGATCTCGTTAAATCCTTCACTAGTACATTCCTCGATTATTCATTTTCTGTAGATTATCACAGGATTCTTTTATATTTAGATTACAAGCCTTAGAAAAGTAGAATCTGGCTTGAGTATAATCAGTTTCGACACCTTGCCCTCTTATGTAGGATAAAGCAAGATTATGCATTGCATAGGGATTATTTTGTTCTATCGCTTTTTTATACCAATGGTTAGCTAATCTATAATCTTGAGGCATACCATAACTACCATCAGCGTAACGAATACCTAGCTCAACCTGTGAGCTGGCATCTCCATTTTGAGCTTTTTCAATTATTTCAGATCGATCACTAACTGAGGATAATTTGTGAATGCAAATAAAGCCACTGTAATAAAAAATATAGCACTGAATAGACTTAAAATACTGCCAATAATTTTTTCTTTCATTATAACCACCCAAATAAATACATTAGACCTCTGATTATTCCAACAAAAAGTGTATAAATATCTAATGCTGCCCACATTATTTCATCAGCTTTAAAATCTTTAAATGCTGCATAGACACAAAGAGGAAACGTAAGTAATCCCCAAGTACTAGTGATTAACATATATAAAAAAGTGAGTAATTCACCAAATTTATTCATTTTTGCTCCTATATTTTATAAAATAAAATTATTCTATCGACTCATCTTCTTCAACTAAATCAAGATTTGTGATAAATCCATTGCCAAAATAATGTTTGTATAATACATCACAAATATATTCTGATAAGGTACAATTATTTAGATTAGCTAATTTTTCTAAATCCTCTTTTAATTTTTTATTGCAGGCAATTTTAGAGGGTGTGTTTTTCTTTCCCAAGATAAGCATTTCCACATTTACTTTGGCATCAGAAATAGAAAATTTAATCTTTCGCTCGTAGTATTTTTTGCGCATTTCCCTTACCGCAATTTTTCCATAACAATGTTCTATTAGAATTTCACGAATACTATTTGCAATAGAAGAATAACTATTGTCAGAAATATACTGATAGAGAATATTTGGAAGCCAAATTCTAATTTCAGTATTAAACTCTTTATCTAAATTAGGTAAACTTTCTCCTGTTTCTATTACTTCTCTGATACCTTTTAATCGAATATCTTTATTTTCGTTTAAGAATTTTAAGATTTCTTGTTTTAGTTCTTCCCGATTATCTGTATTAATGTCAAATAGCAACCACACTTTAATAATTTCCTAACTAAGCTATTAGTTTTATTAATCATACTATATCTCAGTGTTACTTACATTAAAAATCATAGAGTCTTTTTAGTTCAAAAAACAACCTGTTCTATCTGTATGAATACTTCTTTACTCCTATATAGTTGATGTAATAGACAGAAAATAAAAAAATAGTTATTCTAATTTTGGATTTGCAGGTTAGTATAAAATTTTAACTTGTTTAAGTTTTTGGGTTTAAATGCTAAATTTAGTTGATTTTTTAAAATTTTAGACTAAGTAATTGCAATTTTATTCTCTGATTTTTTCACTTTTCACTATTTACTTTTTGTGTATTATTCGGCATAGTCTCTCGCCATTGAGTATGCTAACGCTTTTAGGCATACGAAAATATCGATTATTCTAAACTCTTCTTTATCATTGTTACCTAAGGTTGAAAATAATAATGATTCTGTAAGAGGTTCATTTACTAGCTATTTTTTCAATATTTGGAAATAAGTAATTGGGATAATTAAAAAGCATAACAATTTTTATTTTGAGGATATTACCGTGTCTAATATGCAACACACTAGCGAGCCGAAACGGGAAACGTTTTCCGGCCGCAGAGCATTTATTATCGCTGCCATCGGCTCGGCGGTCGGGCTTGGCAACATTTGGCGCTTCCCTTATACCACCTATGAAAACGGCGGCGGGGCGTTTATCATTCCTTACCTTGTCGCTTTGCTGACGGCAGGGATTCCGCTGTTATTTTTAGATTATGCGATTGGCCATCGCCACCGTGGCGGTGCGCCGTTGTCTTACCGCCGCTTTAACCGCCATTTTGAAACTTTCGGCTGGTGGCAAGTGCTGGTGAACGTGATTATCGGTATTTACTATGCGGTCGTACTCGGCTGGGCAGCGGTTTATACCTATTTCTCGGTGAACGGGGCGTGGGGCGATAAACCGATCGATTTCTTCATCGGTGAATTTTTGAAAATGGGCGATATTAGCCAAGGGGTGAGCTTTGAGTTTGTCGGAATGGTTACCGGCCCATTGATTGCTGTGTGGTTGGTGGCACTTGCTGTGTTGGCTCTCGGTGTACAAAAAGGGATTGCCAAATCCTCCGGTATTTTAATGCCAATATTGATCGTGATGTTCCTTGTATTAGTCGTGTCTTCACTCTTTTTACCGGGAGCGGCAAAAGGGTTAGATGCGTTGTTTACCCCAAATTGGGATAAACTCACCGATCCGAGCGTGTGGATCGCTGCCTACGGGCAAATTTTCTTCTCGTTGTCGATCTGCTTCGGGATTATGATTACCTACGCCTCCTACTTGAAGAAAAATTCCGATTTAACCGGCAGTGGCTTGGTTGTTGGGTTTGCGAACAGCAGTTTTGAGGTTCTAGCAGGGATCGGGGTATTTGCCGCCCTTGGTTTTATGGCTGTTTCCGCCGGTCAGGAAGTGAGTGAGGTGGCAAAAGGCGGTATCGGTTTAGCCTTCTTTGCGTTCCCAACCATTATCAACCAAGCCCCGTTCGGCGAAGTGCTGGGGGTATTATTCTTCGGCTCGCTTACCTTTGCGGCATTAACCTCGTTCATTTCGGTGATTGAAGTGATTATTTCGGCGGTGCAGGATAAATTACAGATCGGACGGGTGAAAGTAACTTTCATTGTCGGCTTACCGATGATGCTCGTGTCCGTCGTGTTATTCGGCACGACCACCGGTTTGCCAATGCTGGACGTAATGGATAAATTCGTGAACTATTTCGGCATTGTTGCAGTGGCGTTTGTATCGTTGATTGCGATTGTGGCAAACGAAAAACTCGGCTTACTCGGCGATCACCTTAACGAAACCTCGTCATTTAAAGTCGGCTTTTTATGGCGGTTATGTATTGTAGTAACGACCGGTATTCTTGCTTTTATGTTATTCAGCGAAGGGGCGAAAGTCTTCTCGGAAGGTTATGAAGGCTACCCACGCTGGTTTGTGAATACCTTTGGCTGGGGAATGGCGATTGGATTAGTCGTTGTGGCATTCCTACTTTCCCGTCTCAAATGGAAAAATGAAGATACCGCAGTAACAGGAGAATAAAAATGAGTAGCAGCGCAATTATTATGATGATTATCGCCCTTGTGGTAATTTGGGGCGGGCTGATTTACTCGGTAAAACGCTTACCGAAAGAAGATTAAGCCTTGTTATATTGATCTCTTATCTGACCGCTTGTTGAGCAATCGACAAGCGGTTTTATTTTGCCGAAATGTTGCAAAATTGACATTTAATTTTTTATTGAAAATAAAAGGTATAAAAAATCAGCAAATGTGAAATTTTATCGCTAAAAAATGTGAACTAGATCACGTTTTTACGGAATTTCGATTGCTGAAACGCCACCTTTCTTTACAATTACGCCGATTTCACTCTATTTGAAAATAAGTTTACCGATTTACAATTTCTTCATATTAAGGAGTAACAATGAGTATTGCTATTATCATAGCAACCCACGGTGTCGCCGCCGAGCAACTTCTCAAAACCACCGAGATGTTGATTGGGGAACAAAGCGATGTAGCGACCATCGACTTTGTGCCGGGCGAGAATGCCGAAACGATTATGACCAAGTATCAGGCGAAATTAGCCAACGAGCTTGCCCATTGCGAGCAGGTACTCTTTTTAGTGGATACTTGGGGCGGCAGCCCGTTTAATGCAGCAAACCGTGTTGCCGAGGGCAAAGACAATATGGATATTGTTACGGGCGTAAACGTGCCGATGTTGGTGGAAACCTTTATGGCGCGTGATGACGGCCCGTCCCTTGATGAGCTGATTGAAGTGGCGTTGGAAACCGGTCGTTTAGGTGTGCGTGCGTTACGTTATCAAGAAAAAGACGCGGACGCTCCCGTTGCAAAAAACGAGCCGAATCCGACCGCTAGTCAGCCTGCCGAGCCGGCGAAAGTGGAAGCGAACGGTGTCGGGCATTTAACCATCGGTTTAGCCCGTATTGATGACCGCTTAATTCACGGTCAGGTGGCAACCCGCTGGACAAAAGAGAGCCGAGTTTCTCGCATCGTGGTGGTGAACGATGATGTGGCAAAAGACAGCGTACGTTCCACAATGCTGAAAAGCGTTGCACCGCCGGGGGTAACGGCTCACGTGGTGAATGTGGAAAAGATGATCCGTGTTTACAATAACGCGGAATATGCCGGCGAGCGAATGATGCTGCTGTTCACTAACCCAAGCGACGTTGTGCGTTTAATGGAGGCTGGGGTCGATTTTAAATCAATCAATATCGGCGGAATGGCATACCGTGATGGTAAGAAGATGATTACCAGTGCAGTTGCCGTGGATGATAACGATATTGAGGCATTCAAAACCCTTGATGCGAAAGGCATTGAATTGGACGTTCGCAAAGTTTCAAACGACAGCCGTCAATATATGATGGATTTACTCAAGAAAAATAACTTAATCTAAGGAATTGACAATGGAAATTTCAGCATTACAAATAGGTCTCGTCTTTTTGGTTGCCTGTATTTCAGGTATGGGATCAATTTTAGACGAATGGCAAACCCACCGCCCGTTGATTGCCTGTACTCTTATCGGCTTAGTGTTAGGCGATATGAAAACCGGGATTATTGTCGGCGGTTCATTAGAATTACTGGCATTAGGTTGGATGAATATCGGTGCAGCCCTTGCCCCTGATGCCGCATTAGCGTCTGTGGTTTCGACAATTTTAGTAATCGTGGGCGGACAAGATATTACCACCGGTATTGCGATTGCCATTCCGCTTGCCGCTGCCGGTCAAGTACTGACCTATGTCGTGCGTGCAATTACGGTCGGTTTCCAACACGCTGCCGATAAAGCCGTGGAAACGGGCGATCTGAACAAACTGGATTGGATTCACCGCAGTGCCTTATTACTCCAAGCGATGCGTATTGCTATTCCGGCGTTAATCGTGGCAATGACTGCCGGAACAGACGCCGTTCAAACAATGTTGAATGCCATTCCGCCGGTAGTAACGACAGGTCTTAAAATTGCCGGTGGCTTTATCGCCGTGGTCGGTTATGCAATGGTGATCAATATGATGCGGGCAGGGCATTTAATGCCGTTCTTCTACGCCGGTTTTGTGATCGCCGCGTTCACCGATTTCAACCTCGTGGCACTCGGTATTTTAGGCACGATCACCGCCATTATTTATATTCAACTTCACCCGAAATACAACCAAAGTAAACAAGTGGTGCAAGTTGCCGCCAGCAATAACGACCTTGACAACCGTTTAGACTAAAAAGGACAGCACAATGACAACTGAAATGAAAAAAGTAACCAAAAGCGATTTGAATGCGGTCGTGCGCCGTTCTAATATTTTCCAAGGTTCGTGGAACTTTGAACGTATGCAGGCATTAGGCTTTGCCTATGCAATGGTACCGGTGATCAAGCGGTTATATCCCGATCCAAATTCGCAAGAGCGTAAAGATGCGATCAAACGCCACTTAGAGTTTTTCAATACACAACCGTTTGTTGCCGCACCGGTTATCGGCGTAACGATTGCGATGGAAGAAGAGCGTGCCAACGGAAAACCGATTGACGATGCTGCCATTAACGGGATCAAAGTCGGCTTAATGGGGCCGTTGGCAGGGGTGGGCGACCCGATTTACTGGGGAACAGCCCGTCCGGTCTTTGCCGCATTAGGGGCGGGGATTGCGCTTAACGGTAGTATTTTAGGGCCGTTGCTTTTCTTCGTACTCTTTAACCTTGTGCGCTTGGCAACCCGTTATTTCGGCGTAATCTACGGCTACAAAAAAGGGTTGGACGTGGTACACGATATGAGCGGCGGTTTATTACAAAAACTGACCGAAGGGGCATCTATCCTCGGCTTATTCATAATGGGCGCACTGGTGCAGAAATGGACAAGCATTAACGTGCCGCTGGTGCTTTCGACCATTGAAAAGCAAGACGGCACAACGGAAATCACCACGATACAAGGCATTTTGGACAGCCTAATGCCGGGCTTACTACCGCTACTGCTCACCTTTGCGTGTATGTGGCTATTGCGTAACCGTGTGAACGCCCTTTGGATTATCCTCGGCTTCTTCGTTATCGGTATTCTCGGTGCGTGGACAGGCATTCTTGCCTAATTTGTCAGAAAACAGATTGAACAAACCGCTTGCAAATGCAGGCGGTTTTTTATTCTTTCATCGTTGGTGTGAAATCCGACCATTGCTCAATTCTGAACGCTCGAATATCACGCACGGATTTAGAGAACCAGCCCATTGCTTTTAATGCGTTCATCGCTTGGAAAAGATTTGCCATATTCTCATCTGAATTGGTATATAAGCTCCCTTGAATACGCTCAAAACCGAATTTTTTCAATGTCATACCAATATCATAATAGGCTTGAGTTACGCCCTTTGGGTGATTTTCTTCCGTATCTGATACGATTAAATCAAATGAAATAGCGTACATTTCTTTTACTCCGCATCGGGATCTTGTAATAATTTTGATAGTTTGTACTGTGCTTTTTCACCAGTTTGTACTAACGTAATATTGACGAGAATATCACCGTCAGGCAAGGTTTTGACAAGTTCTCCCACTTGGTAAGGAATGCCATAACTACCAAAACTTTTGACTGCGCCGACAGGAATTTGTGTAATATCCACTGTTTACTCCTTATTTATAAAAACGCAATTTACTGCTGCACCGTTATATTGAATTGGTTAAGCACTGTACCATTTCACCGTGCAAGATGCAATGTTACACAGGCTTACGCCTTTGCTGATATAGTAAACTACAATCTGTAATATGCTTAAACAAGCACCAACGGGATATTCCCTCCTATTCACCCAAATTCAGTGTTAGACAACGGCGATATAATTGCGCAAAAAATCCAACCCAACCGACCGCTTGTGGTACAATGCAAGCGGTCTTTTTTGAATAAAAAACTGCAATGACGAACGCAATTCTTCTCTTGGGCATTTTGGCGGGCTTTGCCTATGCCCTCTACGATCAAATTTTAATGGACAGGCTGAAAGGCGAAAATCGGTTGAGTGTTGAGCTGCAACGGCAAGCGGGGATTGATGTCTGGATTTCGGTCGGGCTGATTATCCTCACCGTCATCAACAGTCTGCAAACGGGCATTGAACCGCTAACCCTGTTTTTACTGGCGATCTGTATTTTGCTCTGCCTGTATCTCGCTTTTTTCCGCTCCCCCCGTTTAATCCTAAAGCAGCAAGGCTTTTTCTTCGCTAATGTCTATTTTGATTATGCCAAAATCCGCCAAATTAACTTAGCGGATAAACAGATTTTAGTGATCGACTTGCACAACGGCAGACGGCTTTTAGTGCGGATTAAGCAGCAATCCGATGTTGAACGCGTGGTGAATTTTTTCGGAGGTTATCAATGATTTTTAAATTAGTCGGCAAGCACCAGCATTACGATTGGGGCGGCGAACATTTTATCCCCAACTGGCTCAAATTAACCGAAGCGGAAGACAAGCCCTATGCGGAATATTGGTTGGGGGCACATCGTAGCGCGCCCTCAATGATTGAGTTTGAAGGACAATGGCTGGCGTTAGATCGCGTAATCGACAAAGCCCCGAAACTGTTGGGTGAACAATCCCGCAGCCAATTCGGCGATGAATTGCCGTTCTTATTGAAAATTTTGGACGTGAAAAAACCGCTTTCCATTCAACTTCACCCGACCAAAAAAGAGGCGGAATACGGTTTTGAGCAAGAGGAAGCGCAAGGCATCGCCCTTGATGCGCCAAATCGCACCTACAAAGATCGCAATCACAAACCGGAAATGATGATCGCCCTCTCGGATTTTTGGCTGCTGCACGGCTTTCGTTCGCTGACCGAAACGATTGCGGAGCTTAAACAACGTCCGTCCCTGATGTCGCTTGCCCAAGCCCTTGAACATCGGGGCTTGTCCTCTGTGTATGCGGAAGTGATGCAAGCCGAACAGGCGCAGCTTGCCGACTGGTTACTGCCGATTATTGCCGAGCAGAAAACAGCCTACCAACAGGGTAAACTCAAGCCGGATAATCCGGATTATTGGGTGCTATACACAATGGAAGCAATGGCGATTGATGTGCAAAATTTAGATGCGGGGCTGCTCAGTTTTTATCTGTTTAATATTGTGCATTTGAACAAAGGCGAGGGCATTTATCAAGGGGCAGGCTTGCCGCACGCTTACCTGCGGGGACAGAATATTGAGTTGATGGCAGCCTCCGATAATGTTATTCGTGGCGGTTTAACCCCGAAATATGTCAATATTCCGGCACTGTTGCATACCATTGATTACCGAGAAATTACCCCGAAAATCATTGAAGAATATCAAGGCGATGAGCCGCTTTATCTCTACCCGACCCCTGAGGCACAGGATTTTGCGTTGCAACGGTTTGGGTTTAAACCTTTTGACGAAGAGCAATTTGTTGCGACCAGTGCGGCAATTTTATTGGTGATGTCCGGCAGTTTATACATTGATTTGGGCGAGGATTCTATCCACCTTGCACAAGGCGAAGCGGTGTTCATCAGTGCCGACAGCCAGGTCGATATTATCGGCGAAACGGACGGCTATGCGGTGATTGCCACCTTGCCTTAATCCGTTCGACAAGCGGTCAGTTTACCCCGTTTTTTGCCAAATAAGACATTAGTCGCAATGTATAAAAGCGACTATCCAATATAACCGCAGGACGCCACTGCCGGCGTCCGTTCATCAAATCCGCAATATTATGTAGCAGTTGTACAAAGTTGTTTTTTATTCGCCTGTAGGGACACACTGCGTGTGTCCGGATTTTAACCTATTGACATAATTTGATTTTTATAAAGGACACACGCAGTGTGTCCCTACATTCTGTTAAAATGTCTATTTTTGTGCATTTGCTACATAATGCCGTATGTATTGCAAAAAATTAGCCGAACCGACCGCTTGTAAAATAACTTACCAGCCAAAAGCCCAGTAGCGTGGCGGCAAGCCCGCCGAGTAGGTGTAAGCAGACGATCCCCATTGCCGCCAGCCATTTTTGTGTGAGTAATGATTGAACCACTTCGGCAGAAAAGGCTGAAAAGGTGGTAAAACTGCCGAGAAAGCCGGTGATAAAAAACACTTTGGCACTGTCTTGCAGATGCAACCCTAACGCAATACCGATCAACAAGCAACCTAGCCAATTTGCCAATAATGTGCCGAAACTGACCGCTTGCGATAAAGGGTTCAGCCAGAGACCCAACTGCCAGCGGGCAAGTGCACCGAGGGTAGCGCCGGTGGCGATAAAGATGATATGAGTCATTTTAGGTTAATAAAAGATGTGGGATTAAGTTCATCACAACCAAAGTAAGCGACGATAATAATAACCGAGACGCACCAAAAATAAAGCCTCTGTTTTTACCGTTGTCAAATTTCACTAATAAATTTGCCATTGCCGTCAGCGCATACACTTCAATTAAGGTGAAAATGATTAAATAGGCATAGGCGGAAAATAACGATGCGTAGTGCAATGCCATAAACCAAGGCGCGATAATGCCGACCGCTAATAACGGGCCGATCCGGCATAGTTGTGCCATTGTGAGATTGATTTTTCGGGAAAAATAAGATTGCAATGCTACGGTAATAATGCCGTTAATAAACAGAGCTATCGGAATATGTTCCGGCGCATTTAATTTATTATCGAATAAAAACGGGAAGATCACAAAAAAAGATAACGCAACGCTCAGCGGTAAAAAGAGTAGCAGGTGAATGGCGATAAATCTTTTATTGATGATCTCTTTAATCTGCCCCCAACGAAATTTCACAAGGGCACTTTCGTTTTGCATTTGGTAAAACGGTTTGGCAATCAGTAGCAACAAGCCTAGCTCCAATAAAAAGCAGCACCAAATCAGGCTGTAGATTTGTTCAAAATGGATAAACGGGATCGCAAGTAACGGCGCAGCCATTGCAGAAAGGCTGGTTACCCGTAAAAACTTGCCTTGCAAGCGGGTTTTTGCGTGGTATTCCTCACCGGCAAGGGCGAGTAGGCAGGCTCTGGCGTTGGTGGCAAACAGGCAACTGCCCAGCCCGAATAGCGTAGTGGCGACTAATAATAGCCCGTAGTGATCGGTGGTGAGAAAAAAGACGTACGCCAGTACATCAAACACACAGCCGAGCAGCATCATTTTTGCCAGCCCATAGCGGTCGCCCAAAATGCCCGCCACGATCGACAAGGCTTGGTTACAGAAGAACATTAGCGACAGAGAAAAGGCAATTTGGGCATTGGAAAGCCCTTTTTGTTGTAAATACACAAAAAAGACGCTCTGCATTGAAAAGAACGCCAAAGTCGAGATAAATCGACGCCATAACAATAGATTTTGTAAAGACATTTGAAACTCCGGTTTGACACGCGGTTAGTTAGGACGGTTTTTTTGCAACAAATATGGCATTGGGTTGCACGATGAGGGAGAGCGTAATGCAACCGCTATTATCAATGTCAGGACGCAGGCTGCGCCCTGATATTGACGGGATTATGCCGAATGCTCGGAGGTCGGTTTACGCCGTTTGCCGATATTTTTGCTATCACGGTGGCGAATTTTCACCTTTTTCTTTTCCGCCTCTTTTTTCGCCGCTTTCTTTTGCTTTAAACGGGCTTTTTCTTTTTTGCTCACGCTTGCTATTTCGGCATCTTTCGGCGCTTTGGTGCGGGGTTCTAGTCCTTCAATGAGACGGGCTTTGAGTGCTTCTTCCGTATAGCGTTTGATTTTACCGAGCAGTTTATAATCGTGAGCTTCCACCAGCGAAACGGCCGAGCCTTTTTTGCCGGCACGGGCGGTACGCCCGATGCGGTGGAGGTAAGTATCGGCACTGTAAGGCAGATCAAAGTTGATAACGAAATCGACATCATCAATATCAATTCCACGGGCGGCAACATCGGTAGCAACCAATAAGTTTACCACCCCGTTTTTAAGGCGTGCAATCGCCTGATTACGCTGGGTTTGTGCCATTTCCCCTTCCAAATAAGTCGCACGAATTGACCGCTTGCGTAAGGTTTCGCTTAATTCTCGTACGCTTTCACGGCGGCGTACGAACACAATCCCCCGTTCAATGCCGAACTCGCTGACAAGGCGGGCCAAGAGTTTGGTTTTATGCTCAAGATTATCTGCGTGGTAGTACCATTGCTGGATTTTTTTACGTTCACGGCGGCTCGGCTCGGCATCGATTTGCACCGGATCGTGCAAAATCCGCTCGGCGAAATCGACCAACAACTCACCTTCAAGGGTGGCGGAAAACAGCCAGGTATATTTTCGCCAACGGGTTTCGGCGGCGATGGTTTCCGCATCTTGCCCAAAGCCCATTTGCAGCATTCTATCCGCCTCGTCAAAAATCAGTACTTCGACCGAGCGGCAGTCAAAATTTTCCTCTTTGATATACTGTAACAAGCGTCCGGGCGTGGCGACCACAAGATCCTGATTGGTATTAAACACTTCACCGTGGTTTTGGTAAGCCACGCCGCCGGTGATGGTGGCAATATTGAGAGGGGTGAATTGTGCTAAGCTCTCCGCCTGCTCGGCAACTTGCATTGCTAATTCACGGGTTGGGGTAAGCACCAACACCCGTGGCGGGCCGGGTTTACGGCGGGGGTGATCGAGCAAATGTTGAATGGCCGGCAGTAAAAATGCCGCCGTTTTACCCGTGCCGGTCGGGGCAGAGCCTAACACATCACGCCCTTCCATTGCCGCCGGAATCACATTTTGTTGAATAGCAGTCGGACGTTTATAGCCTGCTTTCTGTACGGCTTTCAGTAATTCGGGGCTTAAATCAAGTTGTTCAAAAGTTAAAATGGTCATAGCGTTCTCATTTAATATCGGATTCTAAGGCTTGTTTAATCTGAAGCCTGTTGATCGGCAAAATGCCAATATGAAATTCAAAGGGGCGCAATGCTTGGTTGATGATCTCGATGCTGTAATTGCCTTTATCATTTTCCAGATCGGACAAGGTTTTACGCGATATTTTGACAATTTTTGCATAATCTTCCTGCTTAACCGCCAGTAAATTTAAACGTAACGATTTTAATGCCTGCCCAAGCGTTATTTGGTTCAAAAGCAGTTTTTTCATAATGTCGTTACGCATTTGTACACGTTGCTCAATATCAAGCATTTTTTTGGTTTTTGATGCTCTGGTCTGCTTGTCTTGCATCGTCATAGTAGTTTCCAACGAGATAATTTATCGGGCAAATAATCAAAACCAATGGCAGGAAAGTTTAAAATGCTCTCCGGCGTGCCTCTTTCCAATAAACGGGCTTTTAAGCCGATAAGTTGTTCGGCAGTTTGGCGTAGTTCGTCCAGTAATCGATCAGGCGGGCATAAGTCGGCAAGCCTTTGTACGATCAAATCAAAGCGATATTCTCCGCCTAATTCAAGTGGCGGCGATGTTTTACTACTCCAGGTGATTGAGCGGGGAATCCCTTCGGGATCGGCTTTCATTGGGGCAAAATCGAAAATCGGTGCGAGAGATATTTGCCGGGCATTGCGTAAAAAAGCGCTGTTTCTGCCGTGATTGTCGCTATTGCCAAATGCAATATTCAATAAATCCCGCTTTAGCCATTCAATCACAAAAGTTTGAGTATCAAAGGGAGTGATACTGGCTAGATTAGATTGTTTTATTTTATCATTGATTTGTCGGATAACCGCTTCGTGATCCAACATTGAACCCGCACCTTTTTCTAACAGTGAATAAACCGATTCCATTGCATAACGTTCAGTATTGCCTTGCGGATCAACCTGCACATCAAAGCGGGGCAACCACAAAGACGGATAACGTTCCCCTTCTTCCAAGCGCATTTTATGCGTATCTATGGTGTGAAATCCCATT
This sequence comes from Muribacter muris, assembly GCF_004569585.1. Classification (NCBI taxonomy): domain Bacteria; kingdom Pseudomonadati; phylum Pseudomonadota; class Gammaproteobacteria; order Pasteurellales; family Pasteurellaceae; genus Muribacter; species Muribacter muris. The sequence continues at coordinate 116,288 of NZ_SPPA01000002.1, forward strand.
GCAGCTAATTCATTATAATAATGAAATTCTGCCCTTAAAATATCACAATCAATCGGGCTGCGTTTACCACGTGGAAATTTCACCAAATAGTAATCATCATTTGAATTGCCGTGTTGTAAATTATCTATCCAAATTTTGCCGTGTTGGGTTTGGCGTAATAATAACTTCGGTGCTTCAACGCCTGCACCTGTTGCACCGCCAGCCATTGCACCACGTTGATTTGCATATTCTAAAAAATCAGTATGGCGGTTTTGCACGTCCTCCTTTTCAAATAATCGGACTGTTTCATTTTTCGGGAAAGATTCAACCGCTTGTTTAATGCGTAAATTGCCGATAGGCGCAATAGCCCCTTGTTTTAATAGAAGATAATTCTGTTGAGATAAGGGCAAATGGCTAATATCAAGCATTTTTAGCCAATAACGGCGGCTTGCCCCGGCAGGGATAATATCGTCTAAAAAATAAAACCAATCCCGTTTCGGCTCAAATGGAAACAGCGAGAGTAGGGTAATTGAGCGATACCGCCTTGTGATTATCGCCTAAAATCTCTTCTAAATCATATAAATAGGTCAATGTCTTAACCGAATAATCAACATTAAAATCAAGTGTGGCAATAGTTTTCCAACTGCCGTCAATATAGGCTTGAAATGTTAATGATTCAGGCATAGCCTATCCTTATTGTGAGAAATATGACACATTATAACGATAAAAATATATTAGTGATAGTTATAAGTAACACAATATGATGTTTTATATTTTAATGGGTGATATATGTTACAAATATAACGCCATTATCACAGCATTTTCCCATTCGCCGTTTGGGGTCGGGTAGTAATTTTTACGCAAGCTGACTTCGTTAAAGCCGAGCTGCTGATAAAGTTGCTGGGCGATGAGATTAGATTGACGCACTTCAAGCCATAGGGTGATGATACCTTGCTGGCGAAGACGTTCAATTAAACCTTGCAACAGTTGCTTGCCGTAGCCCTTGCCTTGATGAGCCGGATCAACTGCAATATTGAATAAGGTCGCCTCGTCCAACACCGTTTGGCAAATGGCAAACGCCACAATCTGATTATCCACGCTGAATTTGAGGTTGAGGTAACGTTCCCCCTGATTATTGTGCAGTGTGCCTTTTGACCACGGCACTAAATGGGCACGTTGCTCAATCGCAAAGAGCTGCTCGAAATCGGTAGCCGCAATGGGTTCAATCACAGGTTATCCTCAATGTGTCGGCAGAAAGGTTGCATTTGCTGCCAAAGTTGGCGTTTGGCAGCAGGTGTGTGTAATGCCTGCCAGCTTGAAATGCGCCAAAGGGGCTGATTGGTAAATTTTTTGGTTAATCGCACCGCTTGCGAGTCGGGCTGAATGCACCAAATAATTGGTTCGTGCGTGAACGTCAGCCGTAGGGCTTGTTCCACGTTGAGCCATTGATACTGCGATACATTCAGCGCTAATGTCCGTAATACATCTTGGAAAAAGCGGCTTTTTCGGTGATCCTCATCGCAAACCACCACCAATTTAACTGCTGCGTTTAAACGAATTTGGGCATCGCCTTTCAGTACTTGAGGCTTGCTCAATACCCATTGGGCAATATTCATTTCGTTTAGCAGTAAATCACGCCGGTTCATTCTTTTTCCTCATAAAACGGTGGGGAATGTTAGCAAAAATCGGTAGAATGGCGAAATGATTTTGTATAAAAACAGGAAATTTATGTTATCACTCGAAAGTGAAGTGCTAGAACGCCATTTAGATCGCTTTAACGGGCAATCCGTTTTACTGTTTGGCAATGTACGGGATCGGTTTGCCGATCGTATCCGCCCGTTAGCCTCACAAGTCGCTATTTTTAGTAGTTATTTTGATTATGCCCGTATATATCAAGATGTAGAATTTGGTTTTGAATGTCGAAATCAAGCGGATTTGGCGGTATTTTATTGGACGAAGAATAAGCAAGAATGTCAATTTCAGCTCTATCAATGGCTTGCACAAGCCCCTATCGGACAGACGATGCTGATTATCGGCGAAAATCGTGCCGGTGTGCGTTCGGCGGAAAAAATCCTTGCGCCTTTTGGTGATATTCACAAAATCGACTCGGCAAGACGCTGCGGCTTATACCAATTTAAACTTCGCACGCAACCTGCCTTTGATTGCAAAACATTCTGGAAATCCTACCGCTTGCAGAACGGTTTACAGATTTTTGCGCTACCGGCAGTGTTTAGCTCGGCAGAACTGGATAATGGCACAAAATTGCTTTTGTCGAGTTTTGAAGGGCAGAACCTCAGCGGCAAAATCTTGGATCTCGGCTGCGGTGCGGGGGTGATCGGCGCAAGTCTCAAACAGAAATGTCCGACGATTGCGCTCACAATGTCCGATATTCACGCAATGGCGATCGCTTCAAGCGAAGGTACATTGGCGGAAAATCAGCTGGCGGGCGACGTCATTGCCAGCGATGTGTTTTCCCATATTGGAGGCAAATTTGATTTAATCGTGTCCAACCCGCCTTTTCACGATGGCGTAGATACCGCCTATCAAGCGGTGGAAACCCTGATTTCGCAGGCGAAAAACCACCTTAACCGTGGCGGCGAGCTTCGCCTTGTTGCTAATGCATTTTTACCTTATCCGGATTTGCTTGACCGTGCATTCGGCTCACATAAAGTGCTGGCAAAATCGACCAAATTTAAGGTCTATTCGGCACGGGTTTAGGGCGAACGGTTTCTTTCTTGTGAAATGTCGGCATTTTGCCTACAATATCACCCTTTATGTGCAAGGTGAATAGAATGTCGCAAATTAAACTGATTGTCGGGCTTGCCAACCCCGGTGCGAAGTATGAAGATACCCGCCATAACGCAGGGGAGTGGTTGGTGAATGAGATTGCCCGCCAACATAATGTGAGCCTGAAAGACGAGGCGAAATATTTTGGCAAAACGGCGAAAATCAACACACCACAGGGCGAAGTGCGGCTATTAGTGCCGACCACCTTTATGAATTTAAGCGGCAAAGCGGTAGGGACGTTGGCAAATTTTTACCGCATTCAACCAGAGGAAATTTTGGTCGCCCACGATGAATTGGATCTGCCGCCCGGCACGGTAAAAATTAAACAAGGCGGCGGACACGGCGGACATAACGGCTTGAAAGACATTATCGCCGCCCTTGGCAATCGCAACAGCTTTTACCGTATCCGTATCGGTATCGGGCATCCGGGGCATAAAGAGTTGGTGGCTGCCTATGTCTTAGGTAAACCCTCGCCAACGGATAAACCCCTGATCGATGCGGCGATTGATGAAGCGGGACGCTGTATGGCAATTTTGTGTAAAGAGGGGATTGTCAAAGCCACCAACCGATTGAATGCCTTTAAGGCTGCCTAGTTTGCACAAAATGCCCGAAAACTGACCGCTTGCACAAACAAGCGGGCGAAAAAATTCACTGTTTATCAATTTATTATCGGTATCATCATTGCCCGATAACATCATCATAAAGGAAACACTATGGGATTTAAATGTGGAATTGTCGGTTTGCCAAATGTGGGCAAATCGACCTTATTTAATGCGCTGACTAAAGCCGGTATTGAAGCGGCAAACTATCCGTTTTGTACCATTGAGCCGAACACCGGCGTCGTGCCGATGCCTGATCCCCGCCTTGATGCGTTGGCAGACATCGTTAAGCCGGAGCGGGTATTGCCAACCACAATGGAGTTTGTCGATATAGCGGGATTGGTTGCCGGTGCAAGTAAAGGCGAGGGGCTGGGCAATAAATTTTTAGCCAATATCCGTGAAACCGATGCGATCGGCCACGTTGTGCGTTGTTTTGAAAACGATGATATTGTGCACGTTGCCGGCAAAATCGACCCGCTTGACGATATTGAAACCATCAACACTGAATTAGCGTTAGCGGATTTAGACAGTTGCGAACGGGCCATTCAGCGTTTACAAAAGCGGGCGAAAGGCGGTGATAAAGAGGCAAAATTTGAACTGTCCATTATGGAAAAAATCCTGCCGGTGCTTGAGAATGCGGGAATGATCCGCTCTGTTGCGTTGGATAAGGAAGAACTGCACGCCATTAAGGGCTACAATTTCTTAACCTTAAAGCCGACAATGTATATCGCCAATGTGAACGAAGACGGCTTTGAAAATAACCCTTACCTTGACAAAGTGCGTGAATTTGCTGCGAAAGAAGGCTCGGTGGTTGTGCCGGTCTGTGCGGCGATTGAAGCGGAAATTGCCGAGCTGGACGATGACGAAAAAACCGAGTTTTTACAGGATCTCGGCATTGAAGAGCCGGGCTTAAACCGTGTGATCCGTGCCGGTTATGCGTTACTTAATTTACAAACTTACTTTACCGCAGGGGTTAAAGAGGTTCGGGCGTGGACGGTGTCGGTCGGCGCAACCGCACCGAAAGCGGCGGCGGTGATCCACACCGATTTTGAAAAAGGTTTTATCCGCGCCGAAGTGATTGCCTATGACGATTTCATTCAATTTAAAGGTGAAAACGGCGCAAAAGAGGCGGGTAAATGGCGTTTGGAAGGGAAAGATTACATTGTGCAAGACGGCGATGTAATGCACTTCCGCTTTAATGTTTAATAATCATCTTAATTTCAATCTTATGTAGCAGTTGCACAAAGTTGTTTTTGTTCACTTGTAGGGGCACACTGAGTGTGTCCGGATTTTAACCTATTGAAATAATTTGATTTTTATAAAGGACACACGCAATGTGTCCCTACATTCTGTTAAAATGGCTATTTTTGTGCATTCGCTACATAATACCGCTTAATTTGACCGCGTTTTTGCGGTCTTTTTTTACTTTTTGTTTGAGAACACAACGATGATCACTATCCTTGACGGTGGAATGAGCCGTGAATTAATGCGGCTGAATGCACCTTTTCGCCAGCCTGAATGGTCGGCATTGGCTCTTTATGAGCAACCTGCGGCGGTTCAGCAGGTACACGAAGATTTTATTCTGAACGGGGCCAACATTATTACCACCAACAGCTATGCGGTTGTTCCCTTTCATATCGGCGAACAGCGATTTAAAACCGATAGCCGTACCCTCGCAGATTTAGCGGGGAAGCTGGCGCGCAATGCGGTGAAAAAGGCGAACGTTGCGGGTGTCAAAATTGCCGGCTCGATCCCGCCGTTATTTGGTTCTTACCGTCCCGATTTGTTTCAAGCCACACGGGTGAATGAGATTGCATTACCGCTTATTCAAGGGCTTTCGCCTTATGTGGATATTTGGTTATGCGAAACCCAAAGTAGCATCATTGAACCGCAATCGATCAAGCCGTTACTACCGGATAACCGTCCGTTCTGGGTCTCATTTACCTTACAAGATGACGAACTCTCTGCACAACCTTGCTTACGCTCGGGGGAAACAGTGCAGCAAGCGGTCGAAAAAATGATTGAATTAGCGGTTGGGGCAATTTTATTTAATTGTTGTCAGCCCGAAGTGATTGCGTCAGCACTTCGGATCACCCGCCAAACTCTTATTCAACATAATGCAGAACATATCCAAATCGGTGCTTACGCCAATGCTTTTGCACCGCAGCCGAAAAATGCGACCGCAAATGACGGCTTGGACGAGGTACGGGCCGATCTCGATCCGCCTGCCTACTATCAATGGACAAAAACGTGGCAACAGGCAGGGGCTACAATTATCGGCGGTTGCTGTGGTATCGGCACAGAACATATCCGCTATTTGTCCAAACATTTAAACAATCACTAAACTAAAATAGGGGAACAGGATGTCTCACAAAAAAATCGGGTTAATTTCGCTCACGGCTTTAGTGCTAAGCTCAATGATTGGTTCGGGTATTTTCAGCTTGCCGCAAAATATGGCGGAAGTTGCCGGTGCGGAAGCGCTGATGATTGGTTGGGCAATCACCGGCGTCGGTATCATTTTCTTAGGGCTTTGTTTTTTCTTTATTTCCCGCTTACGCCCCGATTTAGACGGTGGCATTTATACTTATGCCCGTGAAGGTTTTGGTGAACTGATGGGCTTTATGTCGGCTTGGGGATATTGGCTATGTGCGACTATCGGCATTGTCGGCTATTTAGTGGTGGCGTTTGAAGGCATCGGGACTTTTACCGATCGCCCCGATCGGATTATTTTCGGGCAAGGCAATACGGTGGCAGCGTTTATCGGCTCTTCCGCTATCCTTTGGTTAGTGCATATTTTAATTGCTAAGGGTGTAAAAGAAGCGGCAACGGTCAATCTTATCGCCACTTTTGTCAAAGTGTTTCCGTTGATCTTGTTTATCGGCTTGGCAATTTGGGCATTTTCACCGGATACTTTCAACCAAGATACGCAAGCCTTGCAATTAAATAGCCCCATCACCGATCAAGTCAAAAATACAATGCTGATTACCCTATGGGTGTTTACCGGCGTTGAAGGCGCTTCCGTGCTGTCCGCCCACGCTCAAAAACGCTCGGACGTCGGCATCGCAACGGTATTAGGCATTATCATTGCCCTAGCATTATATATTGCGATTACGGTGCTTTCCTTAGGGATTTTACCCCGCGAAACGATTGCCGCAATGTCTAATCCCTCTATGGCAGGGTTATTGGCGCATATCATCGGTTCATCGGGAAAAATTATCATTACCTGTTGCTTAATTGTATCGGTATTAGCCTCTTATATCAGTTGGACGATGTATGCCGCCGAAGTGCCTTATCGTGGGGCGAAAAACGGCGCGTTTCCTAAAATCTTGGATAAATGTAATGCCAATGGCACACCGATTAACGCCCTATGGTTTACCGGATTTGTCGTTCAACTGTGTCTAATACTGGTATTACTAACCGGCAAAAGCTACAACGCATTATTGCTCATTTCAACCTCAATGATTTTAGTGCCTTACCTTTTAATCGGCGCTTACCTGTTAAAGTTAGCCGTTCAACAAAACAGCAAATGGTACATTAAATTAACCGGATTTATCGCCACACTATACGGGCTTTGGATTTTATATGCCGCAGGTTTGGATTACCTGCTGCTCTCGGTGTTACTCTATGTGCCGGGTATTGGATTATTCCTGTATTCACGCTATCAATCTCAAGGTAAAAAGTTGAATCTAAGCCGCAGTGAAAAAATGATACTGGTAATTATCGGCATTTTATTTATGGGGACCGTCTATAACGGATTGACTTCGGTAACTTGGGCATAATCCGGCAAAATACCGACCGCTAAATCAGCAAGCGGTCGGTTCTCCCCCATTTTGTGCAAATTATTTTAAAAACTCGCCGACATTCAATAAGATCAATTCGTTATCATCAACGGTGTTCGGCTCTCGGCTGGCGGAGAAAGGCAGGTTATTATCGTTGCCGACAATAATATGATTTTCATCGACGATATCCACATTTTCAATAGTAAAGAAAGGGAAAACAAACCGCCCGTTCACTAGGGGGTTGCGGGCAATCTTGTTGGGATCGGCGATGTCCATTAAATCAATGTAAGCGATTTTTTCGGCAATACCGTTGTCTGCCAAGCGGATTTTGTAGATACGCTTAAATTTTGCCGGTTGATCGAAACAGTGGGTTTTATCATCGCTTTGGCAAGGGTAGGCGGTTGTGCCTTCAAGGTTATCCCGTTCAATCACCAGCCCGTATTGTGCGTTGATCATATTGAAATCGCCGATGGCGTGGAGATTGGATTCCAAAGGGTATTGCCAGCTTTTGCCCGTGTAGGCTTTTCGGTCGAAATCGAATTCTAGAATGCGTAAGTAATGCTTACCTTTCACATTTTCATATTGCTGTTTTTCGTTGTCCCATAATGCGCCTTCAAGCATTGGATAGAGCGTTGAACCGTATTTTGCCATTCCTTCAAAGCCTTTTGAACGTTTGACTTGAAAGTCCGGCAAGGGTTTGTCAGGCGAGGACGGCAGCGTGAGCGCCGGATTATCGGGAGAGCGTAGCGGGTGGCTGTCGAGCAGCGTGTCATAAATGGCGACAATGTTGCCCGTTTGATCGGCTTCGAGCAGATAAGGCCCAAATTCTTCGCCAATCCAAAAATGGTCGTTGTGGATCTGAATACTTTCAGGGTCGAAGTCCGCTCCGGTTAAATAACGGGCGGCGGTATTTTCATTTTGGATCGGAAACGGGACGATTTTATGCGGATCTTGCAAGAATACTGTGCGTAGCCGCTCAAGATTACCCTTTTCCCAATTAATGCGGTACTGATTGATAAATAAAGCACTGTCGGCAGAGTTTTTCTTGGTGCCGAAGCCGTTATCGGTCAGCAGCCAAACTGTGCCGTCCGGCATCACTTTGATACCGGAATGCCCTTGTACTGCTTGATTTTCAAAAGGCAATTTAAGATTGGTTTGGCGAAATTGTCCGGATTTAGCCGATTGACTGTAAGGCGTATCAAGCCGCTTACCCGGCTGGGTGAATTTACCGCTGAGGTTAAAATGCTCGCCCGCCTCTTTTGGGGTGGCAATAAAGGTTTGTGCGGGCAAAATAGCGTGGCCTGCGAGCTGTGCTTCAAATTTCTGGGGGGCGGCAATTGTGGTAAGGCTAAATAAAACCGCAGTGTTGATGAATGTGAATAGTTTGGCGTATGTCATTTGATGTCCTTTTGCAATGGTGGGGATAGACGGAGTATAAAAATAATTTTTGACAATTAAATGACAGCGATAAAATACGGCAGATGAATTGTATCCGGTTAATAAGTTCGGTATAATGCCCGACCTTTTACATTCCCAAATTTTGCAACATTCGGAGTAGATAATGGCTCGTGTTACCGTACAAGACGCAGTAGAGAAAATTGGCAATCGTTTTGATTTAATTTTAACCGCAGCACGCCGTGCAAGACAATTACAGCTTCACACTCGTGAACCGCTTGTACCGGAAGAAGACGATAAACCGACCGTGATTGCATTGCGTGAGATCGAGGAAGGCTTGATTAATAATCAAATTATGGATCAGCAAGAGAATATTGAAGCGCTTAAGCAAGAAGTGGCAGAAAGAGAAGCGATTTCTTTCCTCGCGGACGTTCAAGCAAAAGCCTAGTTGTCGCCATTGCAGAAATGGGCAGTGGATAATGCAAACGTCTTCACGTTGTATTTCCCACTGCCCATTTTGTATCTAGGGGATTGAGATCAGATTATTCGGGGTGAGGTATGGAAATTTTTGACAGTCTAAATCAGATTATTCAACGCTATTTGCCGCAAGCGCAAATCCAAATGGTGAAGCGGGCGTATGAGGTTGCCAAACAGGCGCACGAAGGGCAGTTTCGCTCTAGCGGCGAGCCGTATATTACGCATCCGGTAGCGGTAGCGGGCATTATTGCCGAAATGAAACTCGACCACGAGGCAATAATGGCGGCGTTGTTGCACGATGTGATTGAAGATACCCCCTATACCGAAGAGCAGTTGGCGGCAGAATTTGGCGTGAGTACCGCCGAAATCGTGCAAGGCGTATCCAAGTTAGACAAACTGAAATTCCGTACCCGTCAAGAAGCGCAGGTGGAAAATTTCCGCAAAATGATTTTGGCGATGACCAAAGATGTGCGGGTGGTCTTGATTAAGTTGGCAGACCGCACCCACAATATGCGCACCCTTGGGGCGTTGCGCCCGGATAAACGCCGCCGTATCGCCAAAGAGACCCTCGAAATCTACACTCCCCTTGCCCACCGCTTAGGTATTGAACATATTAAAAATGAGTTGGAAGATCTCTGCTTGGAGGCAATGTACCCCTACCGCTATTGTGTGATTAAAAAAGCGATTGAAACCGCCCGTGGCACACATCAAGAGATGATCGCCCGTATCAGCCGCGATATTCAAACCCGCCTGCAAGAAGTGGGCATTAAAGCCCGCCTTTACGGCAAAGAACGCCCGCTCTACTATCTTTATGAAAATATGCGTAAAAAAGAGCAGCGTTTTAACTCAATTTTAGATATTTACTCGTTTCGGGTGGTGGTGGAGTCGCTGGACAACTGCTACCGAGTGTTAGGGCAAATGCACGCTCTCTACAAGCCACGCCCTTTCCAAGTGAAAGATTATATTGCCGTGCCGAAAACCAACGGCTATCAATCGCTGCATACTTCAATGATTGGTCCGAAAGGTGTGCCGGTCGATGTATTAATTCGCACCGAAGAAATGGATCAACAGGCTCGGCTCGGTGTGGCGGCACACTGGGGTTATCAGGGGCAGGAAAGTACCAGCGTGCAGCTACGGGTGCATCAATGGCTTAAAAGCATTGTGGAAATGCAACAAAGTGCGGGCAATTCCGCTGAATTTATTGAGAACGTCAAATCTGATCTCTTTTCCAGCGATATTTATGTCTTTACCCCGAAAGGTCGGATTGTCCAACTGCCTGCCAATGCGACGGCGGTGGATTTTGCCTACACGTTGCATACTGACATTGGCGATCGCTGCATTGGTGCAATGGTGGATCGCTCGCCTTATCCGTTGTCCGAGCCGCTGCAATCGGGGCAAACGATTGAAATTCTCACTGCCGACACTGTCTGCCTCAATGCGTTATGGCTTAATTTTGTGGTAACTGCCAAAGCCCGCTCAAGTATTCGGAATACCTTAAAACGCCAGCAACGCAGCGATGCGATTGCCCTCGGTCGCCGTCAGCTACTATTATCTCTCCAGTTGCAAACTTTCGATACGATCGACCCGCTTGTGATTGATAAACTGCTGAAAGAGCTGAAATTGACAAGTTTTGACGATCTGTTAGCGGAAATCGGCTTGGGTAATCAGATCAGTGGTGTGGTTGCCCACTACCTAAGCGGGCAAGCGATGGAAGTGGATATGCCGAGCAAAGAGGGCGTTCGCCCGCTAGCGATTGGCGGCGGAACAGGCGGCTTGATTTGCTTTGCCCAGTGTTGTTTGCCGGTGCCGGGTGATGACATTATCGCCCATATCAATTCAGGCAAAGGCTTGACGATTCATAATGTGATGTGCCGTAATGTGAAGGATTATATCAGCGATAAACGTCGCTATACGCCGGTTAATTGGGAGCTTGCTCAAGATCAGCAGGCGGAATTTGAAGCGGAAATTTGCGTGGATATTTTAAATCGACAAGGCGTGTTGGCGGATATTACCGGCACAATCGCCAAATTAAACAGCAATATTTTGAGTATTCAAAGCCAAGCGAGAGAAGGCGGCGTGTACCAAGTTTTATTGCGGGTGGCGGTGCAAAGTAAAGCCCATCTGGACGATATTTTGGCGAAGATCAGCCACTTACCCGGCACGGTACAAGCGGTGCGCTCGCCCCTTTAATTTGCAAAAGTTTTAATTCTGACGGTGTGGCTAAAATGGTGCAACAGTTATTAGACGGCGTGCCGCTTACGGCATTATCAGGGGTTGGGGCGGCAATTTCGGCAAAACTTAGCCGTATTGGCATCAATAACGTGCAGGATTTACTGTTCCATTTGCCGATCCGTTATGAAGATCGCACCCGCATCACGCCGATCGCCGATTTACGCCCCGAGTCTTACGCAACCATTGAGGGCATTGTACAACTGACCGAAGTGCAGTTCGGCAAACGCCCGATTTTATCGACCACCTTGTCGGACGGCACGAGCAAAATTACCCTCAAATTCTTCAATTTTAATGCCGGAATGAAAAACAGCCTTGCTGCAGGGACAAGGGTGAAAGCCTTTGGGGAGATTAAACGGGGGCGTTATATGGCGGAAATTCACCACCCTGAATATCAAATTATTCGTGGCAACCAACCGCTTGTATTGGCAGGAACCCTTACGCCGATTTATTCCACAACCGAAGGTTTAAAGCAGGCGGCACTGCGTAAATTGACCGATCAAGCCTTGGCGCTATTGGATAAAGTTCAAGTTGCCGAACTATTACCCGATGAATTTAATCCCCACCGATATAGTCTCAAACAGGCACTGCAACTGTTACACCGCCCGCCACCGAGTATTTCCTCCGCACAATTAGAGCAAGGCGAGCATCCGGCACAAAAACGGCTGATTTTTGAGGAATTATTGGCGCATAATTTGGCGATGCAGCAAATCCGTATCGGCGTGCAACAACATTTTGCCGAGCCGTTACAATATCAAACGGATCTTAAAACCCGCTTTCTCGCCACGCTACCGTTTCAGCCGACCAATGCACAGCGTAGAGTGGTGGCGGAGATAGAGCAGGATCTTGCCCGCCCTCACCCGATGATGCGTTTAGTACAGGGCGATGTCGGATCGGGAAAAACCTTAGTGGCAGCCCTTGCCGCATTATTGGCGATTGATAACGGCAAGCAGGTAGCACTAATGGCACCCACCGAAATTCTTGCCGAGCAGCACGCCCATAATTTCGCTAACTGGCTGCAACCTTTCGGGATTGAAGTGGGCTGGCTGGCAGGTAAAGTGAAGGGGAAAGCGCGCAAAGCCCAGCTAGAAGCAATCCAAAGCGGTAGCGTGCAAATGATCATCGGTACACACGCCTTATTTCAAGATCAGGTTGAATTTCACCATTTGGCATTAGTGATTATTGACGAACAGCACCGTTTCGGCGTGCATCAACGGCTAACCTTACGGGAAAAGGGTGCAAAGGGCGATGTTTATCCCCATCAACTGATTATGACCGCCACCCCGATTCCTCGCACACTGGCGATGACCGTATATGCGGATTTAGATACCTCCATTATTGATGAATTGCCGCCGGGGCGTACACCGATTACAACCGTGGCGATTTCGGAAGATCGGCGGGCGGAAATTGTTCAGCGGGTTTACCGTGCCTGTAAGCAGGAAAAGCGTCAAGCCTATTGGGTTTGTACCTTGATTGACGAGTCGGAAGTACTGGAAGCGCAAGCTGCCGCAGCAACGGCAGAAGATTTGCAACGGGCATTGCCGGATTTACGCATCGGCTTAGTGCACGGGCGAATGAAACCCCAAGAAAAACAAGCGATTATGGCGGAATTTAAGCAGGGCAATCTTGATTTGTTGGTGGCAACCACCGTGATTGAGGTTGGGGTTGATGTGCCGAATGCCAGCTTGATGATCATTGAAAATTCCGAGCGACTGGGTTTAGCACAGCTCCATCAACTGCGTGGGCGTGTCGGGCGGGGCGCAACTGCTTCTCACTGTGTTTTGATGTATAAAGCACCGCTCGGCAAAATTTCCGGCAAACGTTTGCAAGTGTTGAGAGATAGCCAAGACGGCTTTGTGATTGCCGAAAAAGATCTTGAAATTCGAGGTACGGGCGAAATTCTTGGAACGAAACAGACGGGAATGGTGGAGTTTAAGATTGCCAATCTGATGCGTGATCGCAAGATGATCCCCTTAGTGCAGACCTATGCCAAACGGTTGATTTTAGAACAACCTGACACGGCAGAAAAACTGATCCGCCGCTGGCTCGACCAAAAAACCGAATACAGCAACGCCTAAGCAAGCGGTTAGATCCGTTTGATATTGAGAAAATGGTGGTAGTAGATCAAGTGCTATGCAGTCGCCCGTTTAAGCACATTGAATTGCTGATATGGCACTCCCCATATTTGTGTCAAAGCGGCAGCATTTTGTAGAAAATGGCACAAAACTTACCGCTTGTAAGGGCTAAAGGGTGAGCGGTAATTGCCAGTTGATTTCACTAAGCCCTTGTGAACGAAGATAGTCGTTGGCTTTGGAAAAGTGGCGGCAACCGAAAAAACCTCGATGAGCAGAGAGCGGTGATGGATGGGGGGCTGTGAGGACACAGTGGCGGTTACGGTCGATAAATTGCCCTTTTTTCTGGGCGTGGCTTCCCCATAGTAAGAACACCAGTTTTTCCCGATGTTGATTGAGTTGGTGAATAACCTTGTCGGTAAAGGTTTCCCAGCCGATATTTGCGTGGGAATGTGCTTTGCCCTGTTCAACGGTTAATACGGTATTGAGCATTAGCACGCCTTGTTTTGCCCAGTCGATCAAATAGCCGTGTTGCGGTATCTGAAAATTCACATCTTGGGCTAACTCTTTATACATATTGAGCAGTGAGGGTGGCGGAGCGATACCGGGTTTAACCGAGAAAGATAAGCCGTGGGCTTGGTTAGGACCGTGGTAGGGATCTTGCCCGAGTATGACGACTTTCACCTGTTCAAATTCAGTCAGCGCAAAGGCACTAAACACTTCATTTTGCGGTGGGTAAACGGTTTTACCAACGCACCGTTCATTATGCACATAATGGAGAATATGTTGGAAATAAGGTTGGGCTTTTTCATCGCCGATGGCTTCTGTCCACGTTTTCATCGTCTTACCTGTTAATAGATTGTTGAGGGTTGAAATAGGGTTGTTAAAATTCGTTTGTTTTTTACTCGTTTACGTAATTTTTCCAAAAAATGCTCAAAAATCTCTCGCATTTTATCCGTTTCAGGTTAGAATACTCAAATATTTTTGAAAATTTCAACTTTTTTAATATTTAACCCTACTAGGAGCTTAAAATGATCAAAGGCGTACAAATCACCGAGTCTGCAAACAAAAACTTGTTAAATTCTTTCTGGTTGTTAGATGAAGAAAAAAACGAAGCCCGTTGCTTAGCGGCAAAAGGTGATTTCCAAGAAGACCAAATTATCGCAATCAGCGAGTTAGGTCAAATCGCTTATCGTGAAGTACCGGTAAATGTTGCGCCGACGATTAAGGTTGAAGGCGGTCAGCACTTAAACGTGAATGTATTACGCCGTGAAACCTTAGAAGATGCGGTGAGAAATCCGGAAAAATACCCGCAATTAACGATTCGTGTATCAGGTTATGCGGTACGTTTTAACTCTTTAACACCGGAACAACAGCGTGATGTTATCACCCGTACTTTCACTGAAAGCCTATAATTTCAGTGCCTGCGTTTAGCAGGATAATGGTTAAAGTTGAACGACCGTTTGCATTGCAAGCGGTCGTTTTACGATGGTTTTTTGCAAAACCTGCTTAATGAAAAAGATCCCGCTGTCTGCGTGTGCGTTTAAACTGGCTAAGCGTAATCAGCACAAATATCACCAAATAAACGGCAAAAATAGCAATCAGCCACTGCGGCATTGAAAGCCCCCAAAATTGCCAACTGATTTTGCCGCAATCACCGGTCGCTTCAAACAGATAGGGAAACCATTTATGCAACGGTAGCGTATCGGGAAAATCGACAAAAGGCGAGCATTGATTCCAAGGGGCAGGGTGAAGTTGGTAATTCGTATGTTTGAGGGCAAGCAGCAGCCCTTTGATTGCACCGTATAGCCCTAATGCCAAGGCTGCCCAGCGTACTAAGGTGATTTTTGGGGCGAGTACGCCCAGTATGCCGGCGGCTAGAATAGCGAAGAGTGCCAGCCGTTCGTAAATGCACATTACGCAAGGCTTAAGCCCCATTCCGTGCTGAAAATATAAGGCGGTAGCTTCTAACGCACAGCAACTTATGGTGAG
The DNA here is from genome assembly GCF_004569585.1 of Muribacter muris. Taxonomy (NCBI): domain Bacteria; kingdom Pseudomonadati; phylum Pseudomonadota; class Gammaproteobacteria; order Pasteurellales; family Pasteurellaceae; genus Muribacter; species Muribacter muris. The sequence goes on from NZ_SPPA01000002.1 coordinate 131,597, forward strand.
CAGAAACCACGCCTTGCGGCTTAATGAGAGATCTTTAAAATAAGCAAACATACGAATCCTTGAATTAGCGAGTGATTAACCAACCCCATTCTGTCATTAAGATGGTCAGACCCGGCAACAGCACTTTTAATGCGAAGAAGCCGACCAGCGACAGTACAAAGGTGTATGGTAATGCCATATAGACCATTCGTCCATAGGATAAACGAATTAAAGGTGCGATCGCAGAGGTCAGCAGGAATAAGAAAGCGGCTTGCCCGTTTGGTGTGGCAACAGACGGCAAGTTAGTACCGGTATTGATTGCTACCGCGACTAAATCGAATTGCTCACGCCCGATAACACCTGCTTCAAGGGCGGCTTTTGCTTCATTGATATAGACTGTGCCGACAAACACGTTATCGGAGATCATTGAGAGTAAACCGTTAAAGATATAGAACAGTGCCAGTTGCGAGCTTTCTTGGGCGGAAAGCACATATTGAATAATCGGGTCAAATAATTTGAGATCGACAATGACGGCAACGATTGAGAAAAAGACGACCAATAAAGCAGTGAACGGCAGAGATTCTTGGAAGGCTTTTCCGAGGGAATGTTCATCGGTTACACCGCAGAAAGCGGTTACGAAAATAATGACGGACAGCCCGATTAAGCCGACATCGGCAAGGTGTAAGGCTAAACCGATCACCAACCACACGCCCGCAATGCCTTGAAAGACCAGCTTTAACCGATCCTGTTTGGTCATCTCTTGCTCTTTACGTTGATTGTATTGCGCTAATACCACCCAAACTTTGCGTGGCAAGCGGTCGCCGTAGCCGAAAAGTTTGTATTTTTCCAAAAAATAGCAGGTTAATGCGCCGCTGATTAACACCAGCACGCTGATTGGTGCAACACGCAGGAAAAATTCCCCGAAGCCCCAGCCGGATTGGTTGGCAATGATTAAATTTTGCGGCTCGCCGACCATTGTCATTACCCCTCCTAAGGCACTGCCTACGCCGGCGTGCATCAACAGGCTGCGCAGAAAGCCTCGAAACTGTTCAAGAATTTGTTTATTATTGATGAGTTGGTCATCGTGGCAGGATTCATCCCCTTCTTCTTCAAATCCGCCGCCGGAGGCGACTTTGTGATACACTTTATAGAAGCCCATTCCGACACTGATAATCACAGCAATCACAGTGAGTGCATCAAGGAAAGCAGAGAGAAAGGCGGCACTGAGGCAAAAGGCGAGGGAGAGGATTTTTTTCGAGTGAATGGCGACTAAGAGTTTTGTAAAGATATAAAGTAGCAAGCGTTTCATAAAGTAGATGCCTGCCACCATAAACATCAATAATAGAACAACTTCAAAATTTGCCATTATTTCGTGCTTGATGTGATCGGCTTTGGTCATACCGATAATAATAGCCTCAATTGCCAGCAAGCCGCCGGGCTGTAACGGATAGCATTTGAGTGCCATTGCTAAGGTAAAAATGAACTCCGCAACCAACGCCCAGCCGGCAATAAACGGGCTAATAAAAAAGTAGAGTAACGGGTTAATGATGAGAAAGGCAAGAATACTGATTTTGTACCACTCCGGTGCTTTCCCCAGAAAATTTTTAAAGATTGCATCAAGGTTATTCATAGTTTTATTCAATTTAAGTATAGATTTTGTTGATTGTAATCTTTTTTAGATTAAACGATAATAGCGAAGCGAGTAGATAATTTTATTTTTGATAACTAGGTCACATTTTTTACCTCTATAATGGAGTATTTTTTCACCATTACCCCATCGGAAACGAATCAATGGATACATCTGAGCTACTAAAAGCACAAAGTCCGGCTGCATTGGCAGAGGAATATATTGTTAAAAGCATTTGGAATCATCATTTTCCGGCAGGATCGGACTTACCGGCAGAACGTGAATTAGCCGATATTATCGGTGTAACACGCACGACCTTGCGTGAAGTGTTGCAGCGTTTGGCTCGTGATGGTTGGCTGAATATCCAACACGGCAAACCTACGAGGGTAAATAACGTGTGGGAAACTGCCGGTCCGAATATTATCGGCACTTTGATTAAGCTCGATCGTTCAATTACACCGATGATTATCTCCAATGTGGTATCCCTGCGTACCCGAATGGGAGAATATTATATTCCCGAAGCTATCCGGCTTAACCCTGAAGCAGCCTATGAGGCATTTCAGGATTTAGACGATTTGGTGGACGATGCCTGCTCGTTTGCCCGTTTCGATTATAAGCTCTATCACCAATTTACCTTTATTGCAGATAAGCCCGTTTACGGCTTAATTTTAAACAGCTTCCAAGAACTGTATCACAAAGTGGCGGAGCTGGTATTTAATAGCACAGAGTTTCGCCAAACCACCTTAGCGTTCTACCGCCATTTAAAACAGGCTTGTCGTGTGAAAGACAGCCGAAAGGCGAGCGATTATATTGCAATGCACCGCCAAGCAAGCACGGTATTATGGGCGGATGTGCTTAAACAACTACCGGAAAATTTTGGCGAGTAAATCACCGAATACGGTTTTCTAGATCCCACTGTTAATAGTAGTGGGATTTTCTTTTTTATTGTTCCTCTCTCCTTGTTACCAACCAAAATAACGGAATAAAACCTTGCCCAGTCAGTGCTTAATGTATAAAATTCCATTCGTGTGGGAAAAAGTGGGTATTTGTGGGAACTTTTTCAGTGTCTATCAATCAGTAAAAAACTGAAAGTCGAAAGGGCAAGGTTATGTTTCGGGGAGCCAGTGCGATCAGCTTAGACAGCAAAGGGCGTTTTGCGATCCCGACCCGTTATCGTGCCGGCTTGTTAGAACAGCATCAAGGGAGCTTGGTGTGTACGGTGGATATCCGCCAGCCTTGCTTACTGCTTTACCCTCTGCACGAATGGGAAGTTGTCGAACAAAAACTGTTGGCACTTTCTAATTTTGACCCGATGCAACGCCGTATTCAGCGGGTAATGCAAGGCTTTGCGACCGAATGTGAAATGGACAATGCCGGACGCATCTTGCTTAGCCCGACATTACGCCAGCACGCTCAACTTGAACACAGTATTATGTTTGTCGGGCAGCTCAATAAATTTGAAATTTGGCAAGAAAAACAATGGCAAATACAGATTGCCGAAGATCTTGCTTTGGGCAGTTCGGCGGAAATGCTCGACTGCGATGCACTAAAAAATCTCTCGTTATAATTGGAACATCAAATGAATCACACTTCAGCGCAGCATATTACCGTCTTATTGCACGAGGCCGTTGCAGGCTTGGCGATCAAGCCGGAGGGGATTTATATTGATGGCACATTTGGGCGAGGTGGTCATTCCCGTTTGATTTTAAGCCAATTATCACCACAAGGGCGTTTGATTGCGATTGACCGTGATCCCCGTGCGATTGCCGAAGCAAAAACCATTCAAGATCCTCGTTTTCGCATTATCCACAGTGCATTTTCGGCATTGCCGGACATTTGCCAGTCCCTTGATTTAGTCGGCAAAATAGACGGTGTTTTGCTCGATCTGGGCGTCTCTTCCCCTCAAATTGACGAAGCCGAGCGGGGGTTTAGCTTTATGCGGGACGGGCCGTTGGATATGCGAATGGATACCACCAAAGGCTTATCGGCAATGGAGTGGCTGGCGCAAGTGTCGGTCGAGGATCTGGCTTGGGTGTTAAAAACATTTGGTGAAGAGCGGTTTGCAAAACGCATTGCGCAAGCGGTCGTTTCCTATAATCAATCTGCAAATGAAAAAATTTCACGCACTTTGCAATTAGCCGAGATTATTGCGGCAGCCGTGCCGTTTAAAGATAAGCATAAGCATCCTGCGACCCGTTCGTTCCAAGCGATCCGCATTTTTATCAACAGTGAATTGGACGAATTGGAAAAGGCTTTGCAGTCGGCATTATCCGTATTAGCACCGCAAGGGCGTTTGTCGATCATCAGTTTCCATTCCCTTGAAGACAGAATGGTTAAGCAGTTTATGCGCAAGCACAGCAAAGGTGAGGCAGTACCGAAAGGGTTGCCGATTTTAGAGAGTGAATTAACCAAAAATATTCCGTTGAAAACGATCGGCAAAGCGGTGATGCCGAGCGAGGCAGAAATTGCGGCAAACCCCCGCTCACGCAGTGCGGTGTTACGGATTGCGGAGAAATGCTAATGGCACAAACACGTTATCCGCTGCGCCAAGTGATTTTGGACGATTTGACCAGCCACAACAAAGTGGCACTGTTTTTACTGTTAGGGGTCATTGCCAGTGCCGTGGCAACCATTTGGATCACCCACCAAACTCGGTTATTGACCGCAGAGCAAGGGAAATTGGTGCAGACTAATCAAAAGCTGGAACATCAATATGTGCATTTGCAGTTAGAGGAAAATTCCAGAAGCCAAAAATCCCGTGTAGAAGCGGTGGCGGAAAAATTTGGTTTACAGCCGATTAAGAAAGAGCAAGAAGTAATTTTAGTAGAATGAGTAAATCCGTTAAGTTTAACAAGCCTAAAGCGCCAAAACAGCCTGAATCGGCAGCAACGCTCAAAAATGAGCCGAGTTTTTTGCCGATTCGGTTTGTCGTTGTTGCGTTATTGATTCTCGCAATGGCGTTGGCGTTGGCGGCACAAAGTGTCTATTTACAGGTAACGGATGCCGAGCGGTTAATTAAAGAAGCGAATAACCGCTCTTTGCGTACTCAAACCCTCAATTTTACACGAGGCAAAATTTTGGATCGCCACGGGCGTGTCCTTTCTATCAGCGTACCGATGTACTCGATTACGCTCGATCCAAAGGAATATTTCGACAGCAAATTAAAACGCAGCAAAGCACAGTGGCGTAATTTGGCAATGGAAATGAATGTGTCTGCTGGCAAAATTGAGTCGAAAGTTGAAAATTTTATTAAGCAAAAAGCGGTAAAAGGCAGTAAAAAATACGATCCCCGTGCAATTTTTAATATTCAAAGCGATGATTATTGGCAGTTACTTGCCCGTGCGACCGAGTTGGATTATCACACATTGATCGAAAAAGTGCGCAATAATCCGCAGTCGGCTTTTGTGCGTATTGAAAATGAAACGATCCGCCTTGAGCGTGAAAAAATGCAAGAGCTGGCTAAGAGTGTCAATCAAAAATATAAATCCTTGATGGATAAACTCTACCAGGCTTCCGAACAGCGTTTTATTTACATTTCCCGCCACGAACCTGAAACCATCGCTGACTATGCGAAAGCCTTAAATATCGGCGGTTTGGTGCTGAAAATGGAGTTCCGCCGTTTCTATCCTATGGCGGAAGAAGTTTCCCAACTGATAGGCTTTACCGATGTGGACGACAAACAAGGTACGGAAGGGCTGGAACGCAGTTTTGACGGCTTGTTGATCGGCAAAAACGGCAAACAGGTTATCCGTAAAGATGCCCGTGGCAATATGATTGAGCAGGTACGCAATGAACAGCAGTACGACCCGCAAGATGTGGTGTTAAGTATTGACGAAGAATTGCAATCAATGGTGTATCGAGAGATTAAAAAAGCGGTGCTGGAAAATAAGGCGGAATCCGGTTCGGCGGTATTGGTGGATATTCAAACGGGGGAAATTTTAGCAATGGCGAATGCGCCCTCGTTTAACCCGAATAACCGTAGCGAATTTAAGTCCGAATTGGCGCGCAACCGTGTGATTACCGATACCTTTGAACCCGGTTCGACGGTGAAACCGCTGGTGGTCTTAACCGCATTGCAAAACAAAGTAACCTACCTTTCCGAAGTGATTAACACCCGACCTTTCGTGGTAAACGGGCATACTATCCGTGATGTTGCGCCAAGGGAAAGCCTGACGCTGACCGGTATTTTGCAAAAATCCAGTAACGTGGGCGTGAGCCGATTAGCGTTAAGAATGCCTTCTACGGCATTGGTGGACACCTACTCAAAAGTCGGTTTTGGCAAAGATACGGGTTTAGGGCTCGGCGAGCAAAAAGGCTCGAACGGCGATCGCAAACGTTGGGCGGATATTGAACGTGCCACCCTTTCTTATGGCTACGGTTTGAGCGTTACCCCGCTCCAATTAGTGCGGGCCTATGCCACTCTCGGCAGTTTCGGCATTTATCGCCCGTTATCGATCACTAAAGTCGATCCACCGGTGATTGGCGAGCGGGTACTGCCGGAAAAAATTACCCGTGAAGTTGTGCATATGATGGAGAGTGTCGCCCAAAAAGGCGAGGGCGGACAGCGGGCTGCGGTGGACGGTTTCCGTGTCGCTGTCAAAACCGGTACGGCCCGTAAGCTCGAAAAGGGCAAATATGTGGAAAAATATATTGCTTACACGGCGGGTATTGCGCCGGCGTCCGATCCGCGTTTTGCCTTAGTGGTCTTGATTAACGAGCCGAAAGCGGGTGCTTACTACGGCGGTGCGATCTCCGCCCCATTATTTTCAAGCATTATGGGCTACACGCTGAAAGCCCGTAATCTCAAGCCGGATAATGTCAGCGAAGCGGAGAGAAATGCCATCCGCCAACTTAAACCGAACCATTTTCAAGAGGAACAGCAATGAAACGCTTACTGCCTTTCTTTCCCAAATTGTCTGATTGGACAAGCCTTTCCCCTTTACGCCAAATGACCCTCGACAGCCGCCAAGTGCAATCGGGGGATTTATTTGTGGCACTCAAGGGGCATCAATTAGACGGTCGCCAATTTATTCCGGCTGCACTGGCACAAGGGGTGGGATTGATTTTAGCGGAAGCCGATGAAGCACAACAGGCGGTCAGTTTAGACGAAAAATTTGCAAATTCGGCGGAAAATCCAACCGCTTGCGTGTTGAATGTGCCGAACTTGGCGCAGCGTTTATCCGAGATTGCCGGTGCATTTTACGCTGACCCCTCACAAAAATTGACCTTAGTCGGCATTACCGGCACCAATGGCAAAACCACTACGGCGCAACTGCTTGCCCAGTGGCAAAATTTACTTGGCGGGAAAGCCGCAGTAATGGGGACGATCGGCAACGGGCTTTTCGGGCAGGTGAAAGAAGCGGTTAATACCACCGGATCGGCGGTGGAAATTCAACACAACTTAGCGGATTTTGTGGCTCAAGGCGCTGATTTTTGTGCAATGGAAGTGTCATCACACGGCTTAGCCCAATACCGTGCCGAAGCTTTAGCTTTTGATTTGGCAGTATTCACCAATTTAAGCCGCGATCACTTAGATTATCATCACACAATGGCGGAATATGCGCAGGCAAAATACCGTTTATTTGGTGAATTGGCAAGCAAGCAACAGGTAATTAATGCTGATGACGAGATTGGGCGTGAATGGCTGCCTGCCTTGCCGCAGGCGGTGGCAGTGAGCATTGAAAAAGATCGCTCACTAAATCAAGCTCGCTGGTTACAAGCGAAACACATTGCTTATACATTACAAGGGGCGAGGATTGAGTTTGAATCTAGCTGGGGCGGTGGCACGATTGAGAGCCGTCTAATCGGCGCATTCAATGTGAGCAATCTCTTAACTGCATTGGCAGGGCTGCTGGCGTTGGGCTATGATTTGCAAAAATTAGTCGAAACCGCACCGCTTTTAACGGGTGTAAGCGGGCGAATGGAAGCGGTAACGGTAACGGGCGGGAACAGCGAAGCGCCGATGGTGATTGTCGATTACGCTCATACGCCGGATGCTCTCGAAAAAGCCTTAGACGCGGCACGTTTGCATTGCGAGGGCGAGCTTTGGTGCGTGTTTGGTTGCGGCGGTGATCGAGATAGCGGTAAGCGTCCGCTAATGGCGTCTATCGCCGAACAGTGGGCGGATAAGGTGATTGTTACGGATGATAATCCCCGCACCGAAGATCCGGATGTGATTTTTGCCGATATTATGAAAGGCTTTAAGAAACCGAAAATAGTGCAGACAATGCACATTCGCCAATATGCAATTGAACAAGCCATTGCTCAAGCTGAACCGAAAGATGTCGTATTGATTGCCGGCAAAGGGCACGAGGACTACCAAATTCTCGGCACGAAAAAATACCCGTTTTCTGATCAACAATGGGCGAGAGAGTATTTGAGCGGGCAATAAGTTTTTTTAAATCTCCCCTAGCCTCTCTTTGCTAAAGAGGGGAACTGGTTAGGTATCGTTTGAATATTTGTTTTCCGATGAGCCGTGGGTGAGAACGCATTTGAGCGGGCGATAAGGATTTTTCAAATCTCCCCTAACCCCTCTTTGCTAAAGAGAGGGATTGGTTAGGCGGTGTTTGAAATCTGTTTTCCGATTTGGAGTGGGTGAGAACGCATTTGAGCGGGTAATAAGGATTTTTCAAATCTCCCCTAGCCCCTCTTTGCTAAAGAGGGGGATTGGTTAGGCGGCGTTTGAAATCTGTTTTTCGATGAGCAGTGAGTGAGAGCCGCATTTGAGCGGGCGATAAGGATTTTTCAAATCTCCCCTAGCCCCTCTTTGCTAAAGAGGGGGACTGATTAAGTGGGATTTGAATATCAAAGTGCTTTAATGATATGGAATAGGAAAAATGGAGATTATATTCACTGAATGTATTGTTCGCCTCGATAGAATTCCCCTCTTTAGTAAAGAGGGGTTAGGGGAGATTTGGAAAGATAGCTAAACGGTACGATAGGCTTAAAACTGAAGTAGTGAATAATGATAACACCCACATTAAACCAGATTGCCGAGATCCTAAACAGCATATTGATTGGCAATGATGAGATCAGCATTGAAAATATCAACACCAATGTGAAATAGAGATAATATTCGTGAAATGTGCTGTTCGCCTCGATCGGATTCCCCTCTTTAGCAAAGAGGGGTTAGGGGAGATTTGGAAAGATAAGTAATGATACGATAGGCTTAAAACTAAAGTAGTAAAAATAATGATAACACTCACAGTAAACCAGATTGCCGAGATCCTAAACGGTAGATTGCTCGGCAATGGCGAAGTCAGTATTGAAAACATCAGCACCGATACCCGACAAGCGGTTAAATCGGGGCTATTTTTTGCATTAAAGGGCGAGAAATTTGACGCTCACGATTATTTAGCTAATGCGGTGGCGCAAGGCTGTGTGGCAGTCGTGGTGGAGCGAGAAATGGCGGTGAACGTGCCACAAATTATCGTTACCGACAGCCGTTTAGCATTAGGGCAGTTGGCAAAATGGCTGAAAGCCAAGCTCAATCCGAAAACGGTGGCGATGACCGGTTCGTCCGGAAAAACGACTGTTAAAGAGATGGCCGCAAAAATTTTGCAACAACTGACCGCTTGTGAAGACGAGGTGCTTTACACTTTCGGTAATTTAAACAATGACTTAGGTGTGCCATTAACCTTACTTCGTCTTACCAAGAAACATCAATTTGCGGTGGTGGAACTGGGGGCGAACCATATCGGTGAAATTGCTTACACCAGCGAGATGACCCAACCCGATGCCTGTTTGGTGAATAATGTTGCCGCCGCCCATTTGGAAGGTTTTGGCTCGCTTGCCGGTGTGGCGCAGGCGAAGGGGGAGATTTATCAGGGGTTGAAGCCGAGTGGTACGGCGATTGTCAATCGGGATTATGACTATCCGCAGTGGCAAGCGGCGATTGGTACACGAAAAAGACAATCTTTTTCCGCACAGGATAGTACGGCAGATTTCTGGGCGAGCGATATCCGCCTCAACCTTAACGGCTCGCAATTTACCTTGCATAGTCCGCAAGGGCAGACTGAAATTAACCTGCCGTATTTGGGCGAGCATAATATCAGTAATGCGTTGGCGGCAGCGGCGTTGGCAATGGCGGTCGGCGCGGATTTAACCGCTGTGAAAGGCGGGCTTGAGCAGCGTTCTATGGTGAAAGGACGATTGTTCCCGATTGAGATTGCGCCAAACCTGTTGCTGATTGACGACAGCTACAATGCAAATGTCGATTCAATGAAATCGGCGGTCAGCGTGCTGAAACAGTATCCGGCTTTCCGCATTTTTGCGGTGGGCGATATGGCGGAACTGGGGGCGGAAAGTGCCACACGTCATCAAGAGGTGGCGGATTTTGTTGCCCAAGCCGAGCTGGATTTGGTGGTGAGTTTCGGCGAGCAAAGCTGTGTAATCAGCCAAAATGACGCTCATCATTTTACGGATAAAACCAAAATGGCGGATTTTCTCTTATCGGTTATTTTGCAAAAAAAATCGGAAAATCAACCGCTTGTATTATTAGCAAAAGGCTCTCGCAGCCAAAAAATGGAAGAGCTGATCGGCTCAATTTGTCGTGCGTTTAATGTTACTTTTTAAGGATTAACCAATGTTAGTTTGGCTTGCTGAATATCTTGTTCAATACCATACGGCGTTTAATGTGGTGTCGTATATTACATTTCGCTCCATTATGGCGTTATTAACGGCGTTGATTATCGGGCTGCTAATCGGGCCGACAGTGATTCGCCGTTTGCAGATCTTAAAATTCGGACAGGAAGTGCGCCACGACGGGCCGGAGAGCCACTATAAAAAGCGTGGCACACCGACAATGGGCGGCGTGATGATTTTATTCGCTATCGGCATCAGTACATTACTGTGGGCGGATCTGCGTAACCCTTATGTTTGGTTCGTATTATTTGTATTGGGCGGCTACGGTGTGATTGGCTTTGTGGACGATTACTGGAAAATCGCCCGCAAAAATACGGACGGTTTAATCGCCCGTTGGAAATATTTTTGGTTATCGGTGGTCGCACTTATTTCGGCGTTCGGTCTATATGCGATTGGTAAGGATAGCGCCGCTACTCAACTGGTTGTGCCGTTTTTTAAAGAAGTGATGCCGCAACTGGGGCTGCTTTATATTGTGCTGACCTATTTTGTGATTGTCGGCACGAGTAATGCGGTGAACCTCACGGACGGCTTGGACGGCTTAGCGATTGTGCCGGTGGTAATGGTCGCTGCGGCTTTTGCGCTGATTGCGTGGGCAACGGGGAACTATAATTTCGCCCAATATTTACACATACCTTATATTAAATACAGCGGTGAATTGGTAATTATCTGTACGGCGATTGTCGGCGCAGGGCTGGGCTTTTTATGGTTTAACACTTATCCGGCACAAGTGTTTATGGGCGATGTCGGCTCGCTCTCTCTCGGCGGTGCATTGGGCATTATTGCAGTGTTAGTCCGCCAAGAATTATTACTGGTGATTATGGGCGGCGTATTTGTGGTCGAAGCCTTATCGGTGATTTTGCAGGTCGGTTCATACAAATTACGCAAAAAACGTATTTTCCGTATGGCGCCGATTCACCACCATTTTGAACTTAAAGGCTGGCCGGAACCTCGTGTTATCGTGCGTTTTTGGATTATCACCTTAATGTTGGTGTTAATCGGCTTGGTAACGTTGAAGTTGAGATAATACCGAGATGAATTTAGAGAGCAGGGCAAAGGGCTGTTTGGTTGGGTTAGCCTGCGGTGATGCGGTTGGCACAACCGTTGAGTTTTGCCCGAGGGAGAGGATTATTCACCCATTGACGGAGATGATCGGCGGCGGAAAGTTTAAACTTGAGAGAGGGCAATGGACTGATGATACCTCAATGGCGTTATGTTTAGCCGAAAGCCTTTTAGACTGTAACGGCTTTGATCCGAAAGATCAAATGCAACGATATTGGCATTGGGCGAGTTCAGGGCATAATTCAAGTACGGGTAAAGCCTTTGGAATAGGCAAACATACGATCCAATCGCTATTTGAATTTCAGCGTACTCAAGTGGCGTATAGCCAAAATATCGACCCGAAATATTCAGGCAATGGATCATTAATGCGGTTAGCGCCAATTCCGCTCTTTTATTTTCATCAGCCCGAACATTTAGCAGAGTATGCTCGTTTAAGTTCAAAAACCACGCACGCCTCCGAAGAATGTTTACAAGCCTGTGAATATTTCGCCCAACTGTTATTCAATGCGTTGAGCGGTAGAGATAAAAGCGATTTATTTGATTTTGAGCAGACGAAGTTTGATCGTTTATCTGTGATTACGTCAGAACAATTTAAGGAAAAATCGGCAGATGACATCATTGGATCAGGCTTTGTGATTGAATCGTTAGAGGCGGCATTATGGGCATTTTGGCACACAGATAATTTTAAAGAGGCGATTTTAAAAGCGGCGAATTTGGGTGATGATGCCGATACAACCGCAGCAATTTGCGGACAAATTGCCGGTGCTTACTACGGGATAGAAACCATCCCGGAAAATTGGCTTAATTGGCTGTATCGTAGAAAGGATATCGAGAAAATTGCCTTGCAACTCGTCCGCAAACCTAATTAAACAAGCGGTCAGTTTTCAGAAAATATTTGCAACGGGCAACTAAAAACGGATATATCGATGTAATTGTAAGGACGCTAAGCGTTCGTCATAAAATCAAGAGAATAACAATGGAAAATCAATATCAAGGCAAAACGATTACGGTCATTGGTTTAGGCAAAACGGGCTTGTCCTGTATGGAATTTCTACGCAAAAAACAGGCAAGCGTGCGAGTGATTGATACCCGTGCCAATCCTACGGGCGCAGAGCAGCTACCTGCTGATGTGCCGCTACATACCGGTGGGTTGAACGTCCAATGGCTGTGCGCCAGCGATTTAATCGTGATTAGCCCCGGTTTGTCGGTGAAAACGCCCGAAATTCAGCAGGCGATACAAGCCGGCGTGGAAGTAGTCGGCGATATTGAACTGTTCTGCCGTGAAGCGAACGCGCCGATTATTGCGATTACCGGCTCGAACGGGAAAAGCACGGTAACAACCCTCACCACCGAAATGGCAAAGCAAGCCGGCATCAGCGTAGGAATGGGCGGCAATATCGGCGTGCCGGTATTGAGCCTACTTGAGCAGGATTATCAGCTCTACGTTTTGGAGCTATCTAGTTTTCAGCTTGAAACCACCTATTCGCTCAATGCCGTTGCGGCAACGGTATTAAATGTCAGCGAGGATCATATGGATCGTTATGACAGCCTTGAAGATTACCGCCAAGCGAAGTTGCGTATCTATCACAATGCACAAAACGTGATTATCAACGGTGAAGATCCGCAAACGCAGCCCGATCAAGCGGTCAGTTCATCATTTTCTTTTGCAGAAAATGCGGCGGATTATACCGCTTGCAACGGCTGGCTTTATGCAGACGGCGAGCCGGTAATTGAGATCGCCAAATTGAAAATAAGCGGTCGCCATAACGTAATGAATGCGTTGGTGGCAATGGCATTGGCGGATAAGGCAGGCATAAATCGCACGGGGATTGTGAATGCTTTGCAGGGCTATACGGGGCTAGATCACCGTTTTCAACTTGTGCCGACCACAGACGGCGTACGCTGGATCAACGATTCCAAAGCCACCAATGTGGGCAGTACCGTTGCGGCATTAAACGGTTTACAAGTGGAGGGCGTGCTTTACCTGTTGCTCGGCGGCGACGGCAAGGGGGCGGATTTTTCAGAATTAACGCCTTATCTTAACCAACCGCATATCCGTTGTTACTGCTTCGGTCGGGACGGCGCAGCGTTGGCGGCATTAACCGAAAACAGTGTGTTAGTGGAAACAATGGCACAGGCGGTGGCACAGATCCGCCCTCAACTGAAAGCGGGTGATATGGTGTTGCTTTCGCCGGCGTGTGCTAGCTTGGATCAATTCCCGAATTTTGAAGTGCGAGGGCAGCAATTTGCCCAATTAGCACAAGGGGTGAACTGATGCTGGCAAGGCTCAAGCAGGAATGGCAGAAATGGGGGCAACTCACCCTGCCTAATGCGTTATATGATCGTAGCTTGATTTGGCTATTCCTTATTTTGCTGGTAATCGGCTTTGTAATGGTTACGTCCGCTGCTATTCCGGTCAGTACAAGGCTATACAATGACCCTTTTTATTTTGCCGTGCGTGATGGGGTTTATGTGTTGGCGGCGTTGTGTGCCTGTGCTTTTATTGTGCAAATTCCCAGTGAGCGTTGGGAACGCTATAACGGCTGGCTGTTCGGTGGTGCATTGATATTACTACTGGCAACGTTAATTTTGGGCAAAAATGTGAACGGCGCAACCCGTTGGATTCCGATAGGGCCAATTAACTTTCAGCCTGCCGAGTTAGCCAAATTAGCGATGATCTGCTATTTTTCCAGCTTTTATGTGCGGAAGTTTGATGAAATGCGAACAAAGAATCTCAGCTTTATGCGCCCAATGGTGATCCTGATCTTCTTTAGCGTATTATTGCTACTGCAACCGGATTTGGGCAGTACGGCAGTGCTGTTTGTATTAACCTTTGCAATGCTATTTATTATGGGGGCAAAGGTCTTGCAATTTTTATTGCTCGGTGCGGCAGGTGCGGTAGCCTTTATCTTTTTGGTATTAACTTCGGAATATCGGTTAAAACGGGTTACTTCATTTTTAGATCCCTTTGCCGATGCGTATGGGGACGGTTTTCAGTTGTCAAATTCGCAAATGGCATTTGGACAGGGCGAGTTTTGGGGACGGGGTTTGGGCAATTCCGTTCAAAAATTAGAGTATTTGCCGGAAGCGCATACGGACTTCGTGATGGCAGTGGTTGGCGAGGAATTTGGTTTATTTGGCATCTGCGTCATTATTGCCTTACTTTGTGCATTAACTTTCCGAGCCTTAAAAATCAGCCGTGAAGCCTTATTATTGGAAGCCCGCTTTAAAGGCTTTTTTGCCTTTGGTATCGGCATTTGGATTTTTGTGCAGGGCTTTGTCAATTTAGGGGTGGCATCGGGATTGCTGCCGACCAAAGGGCTGACCTTTCCCTTAGTCAGTTACGGCGGATCAAGTTTAGTGATTATGGCGGCAGCGATCGGCGTATTGTTACGCATTGACCACGAAAACCGCCTAGAGCGGATAGGACACGCTCATTTAAATAATGATGAATAGGAAAAAGCAATGGTAAAAAAATTATTAGTGATGGCGGGCGGCACGGGCGGACACGTTTTTCCGGCGATTGCGGTGGCACGGGAATTGCAGCGGCAAGGTTGGGAGATCCGCTGGCTCGGCACAAAAGATAGAATGGAAGCGGAGCTTGTGCCGAAGCACGGTATTCCGATTGAATTTATCCAAATTTCCGGGATTAAAGGCAAAGGCATTAAGGCGCTTTTAAGTGCACCTTTTGCGATTTTCAGAGCGGTATTGCAAGCCCGTAAAATTATCAAAGCGTATCAGCCCGATGCGGTTCTCGGTATGGGCGGCTATGTGTCCGGCCCCGGCGGTATTGCGGCAAAATTATGCGGTGTGCCGGTGGTACTGCACGAGCAAAATGCGGTGGCGGGTTTAACGAACGTGTGGCTCTCAAAAATTGCCCGTAAAACCCTGCAAGCCTTTCCAAGCGCTTTTCCGCAAGCAGAAGTGGTGGGCAATCCGGTGAGGCAGGATCTTTTTCAACTTGCAGCCCCGGAAGTTCGCTTCGCCGAGCGAGGTTATCCGATTAATATTTTGGTAATGGGCGGCAGCCAAGGGGCATTGGTAATGAATAACACCGTGCCAAAAGTAGCGAAAATGCTAGGCGATAAAGTGTTTATCAGTCATCAGGCCGGCAAAGGTAAATTGGGCGATGTGGAAGCCATCTACCAAGAGAGTGGCAACGGCACGGCGAGTGAATTTATTGATGATATGCAAGCGGCTTATGAATGGGCGGATTTGGTCATCTGTCGTTCGGGGGCTTTGACGGTTAGCGAAATTGCTGCCGCTGGTTTACCGGCAATTTTTGTGCCGTTTCAACATAAAGATCGCCAACAATTTTTAAACGCTGAATATTTGGCGAATGTGGGGGCAGCGATCATTATTGAGCAGGCGGATTTCACTCCTGAAAATCTATACCGCCAATTACAGCCACTGCTTGCTGATCGGCAAACATTAACCGAAATGGCGGTAAAAGCCCGCCGACAAGCCGCCCCGTTAGCCGCCAAGCGGGTGGCGGAAGTGATTATGGACGTGGCGAATTAACTGATATTAGGAAGATAAAATGAAAAATTTCCAAGATAAGATTAAAAAACTGGTGCCTGAAATGCGCCGTGTCAGCCAAATCCATTTTGTCGGGATCGGCGGTGCAGGAATGAGCGGTATTGCCGAAGTATTATTAAACGAAGGGTATCAGATCAGCGGATCGGATATTGCCGATGGCGTGGTAACGCAACGGTTAGCCAAAGCCGGTGCAAAAATCTGTTTCGGGCATCACGCAGACAATATCAATGGGGCGAGTGTGGTGGTGATTTCCAGTGCGATTACCGAAGATAACCCTGAAGTCGTCGCAGCGAAAGAAGCACGCATTCCGGTAATTCAACGGGCGCAAATGTTAGCGGAAATTATGCGTTTCCGCCACGGAATTGCGGTGGCGGGGACGCACGGAAAAACCACCACAACCGCAATGATTTCAATGATTTATACCGAAGCGAAGCTCGACCCGACTTTCGTCAATGGCGGCTTGGTTAAATCGGCGGGTAAAAATGCACATTTAGGCGCAAGCCGTTATCTAATTGCCGAAGCGGACGAAAGCGATGCCTCGTTCTTGCATTTACAGCCGATGGTGTCGGTGGTAACCAATATCGAACCGGATCATATGGATACCTACGACGGTGATTTTGAGCAGATGAAAAATACCTACGTTCGCTTTTTACGCAATTTGCCGTTTTACGGCTTGGCGGTAATGTGTGCCGATGATGCGGTGGTAATGGAAATCGCCCCGAAAGTCGGTCGCCAAGTGATGACTTACGGTTTTAGCGAACAGGCGGATTACCGTATTGAAGATTACCAACAGACCGGCTTTCAAGGGCATTACACCGTTGTTTGTCCGAACGGCGAGCGGATTGATGTGCTGTTAAATGTGCCGGGCAAGCATAATGCGCTAAATGCTACAGCGGCATTGGCTGTTGCCAAAGAGGAGGGGATCAGCAATGAGGCGATTTTAGCTGCATTGGCGGATTTCCAAGGGGCCGGTAGACGCTTTGATCAGCTCGGTTCGTTTATCCGCCCGAACGGTAAAATAATGTTAGTGGACGATTACGGACATCACCCGACAGAAGTTGATGTAACGATCAAAGCGGCACGTCAAGGTTGGGAAAATAAACGGGTGGTAATGGTATTCCAACCGCACCGCTATTCCCGCACCCGTGATTTATTTGATGATTTTGTGCAGGTACTCTCGCAGGTGGACGCTTTAGTGATGCTCGATGTGTATGCGGCGGGCGAAGCGCCGATTGTGGGGGCGGACAGTAAAGCGTTGTGCCGCTCGATCCGCAATCTTGGCAAGGTTGATCCGATTTTAGTTTCGGATACCAGCCAGCTTGGCGAAGTCCTCGATCAAATTTTACAAGACGGCGATTTGATTTTGGCACAAGGGGCGGGCAATGTCAGCAAACTGGCTCGTAGCTTGGCAGACGAGTGGAAAGGCTAGGCAAGCGGTCGGATTGAGGCGAATATTTGCAATATGAGTGGACAAATCCATAGTCCGCATAGCCGATTAAATATTAGATTGTTCGTATAACAGTATTTTGCAAAAAATCAGCGGTTATCGACCGCTTGTTAAGAGAGAACGAAGATGAATTTGAAACAGGAAAAAATCGCCGTACTGTTTGGCGGCGAATCGGCGGAGCGTGAAGTGTCGCTCAACTCTGGTAAAGCGGTGTTTGAAGCCCTACAAAGTTTGGGCTATAACGTGGAAGCGATCGATACTAAAACCTTCCCGATTGAAAAATTAAAAGAAAAAGGCATTCAGCGGGTATTCAATATTTTGCACGGCGGCATCGGTGAAAACGGCGTATTGCAAGGGGCGTTGGAACAGCTTGGCATTGCCTATACCGGCTGCGGTGTAATGGCGTCGGCGATTACGTTGGATAAATTCCGCACCAAATTATTGTGGAATGCAGTTGGGCTGCCGACAGCGGAAATGGTTGTGGTGCAACGGGGACAAGCGGTCGATTGCGAGCAAATTATTGCAAAACTCGGTTTGCCGTTGTTTGTGAAACCGGCGAGCGAGGGATCGAGCGTCGGGGTCAGCAAGGTGAAAACGGCGGATCAACTGTTACCGGCGATCGAGGCGGCACTGCAATATGATGCGATTGTGTTGGTAGAAGAGAATTTAGCCGGTGCGGAATATTCCGTGCCGGTGTTAGCTGGTGAAGTGCTGCCGGCGGTGCAAATTATTCCGGACGGCGAGTTTTACGATTATCACGCCAAATATATTTCCGACAATACTCAATATATCTGCCCTGTGCTTTCCGAGGCGCGCCAAGCGGAAGTTGCCGCCTTAGTGAAAAAAGCCTATGAGGTGGTGGGCTGCCGTGGTTGGAGCCGCATTGATGTGATGGAAGACGGTGAAGGTCATTTCCGTTTGGTTGAAGTGAATACTAGCCCCGGAATGACGAGCCACAGTATTTTCCCGAAATCGGCGGCAACAGTGGGTTATAGTTTTGAGCGGTTAGTCGAGCGGGTACTGGAGCTGAGTGCGTAATGAGTGTGGTTTTCCGCAAAAAACCAACGTCTGTTATTGGGACGAAGATCAGTAAGCCCGATAATCCGATCGATTGGCTGATTTTTATTAAGCCGATGATTCTGTTTGTCTGTTTGATTTTTGGCTATATACTCTATGCAAATTGGACAAGTATGCTTGAGTCGCTGGATAAAACGCCGATCAAATCTTATGCGCTCACCCATAAAACCCGTTTTACTACTAATCAAGATATTCGGGAAACGCTATCTCAAGCGCCGCAATTAAAGGGCTATTTCGGACAGGATATTCAAGCGGTGAAAGAGCGGTTTTTAGCGCTCTCTTGGGTGCGAGATGTCGTGGTGCGGAAAGTGTACCCGAATCGGCTAAGTCTGACGCTAATTGAACACATTCCGGCGGCACGTTGGAATCATAGCCAGTTTGTCTCTGACAAAGGCGTGGTATTTGGGCTGCCCGAAGGGCGTTTTGACGCACAAAATTTGCCGTTACTGTTTGGGCCGGATAGCGAAAGTAAAGTGGTGCTGGAAGCGTGGGGCAAAATTAAACGGGACTTAAATACCCGCAACTTACGTTTAAAAGCGGTGGCGATGGATACCCGCGGTTCTTGGACAATCACTTTGGATAATGATGTGGAATTACGTTTGGGGCGGGGAGATTGGTTGCCGAAAATCGACCGCTTCGTGAGCATTTTCCCTGAAATTGATGTGCCGGAAGGTAAGCGGTTGTCCTATGTCGATCTACGTTATGAACACGGTGCGGCGGTCGGACTAAGTAATAAACACTAATTTTTGCGAATAGAATGAATATGACGAAAATAGCAGAATCTAAAATTGTGGTCGGGTTAGAAGTCGGCTCGCATAAAGTTGTGGCGGTAGTGGGCGAAGTCTTACCGGACGGCGTTGTGAATGTGATCGGCTCCGGTGTCAGCCCCTCCAAAGGCGTGCAAAGCGGCGGCGTAGTGGATTTAGATGCGGTGGTATCGGCAATCGGGCGGGCGATTGAGGAAGCCGAGTCGATCTCCGAATGTCAAATTATGGGCGTTACGCTGGCGATTTCCGGTGCGCATATTACCTCTTTCAACGAAGTCGGTACTGTGCCGCTATCGGGCACGGTCAAGCAAGAGGATCTGGATAATGCGATTCATATCGCCCGTTCAATTAAATTACCGGATGGGTTGGAAACCTTACATATTATTCCGCAAGAGTATAAAGTCGATCGATTGCCGGCAACTAAAAACCCGCTCGGTTTATCCGGTATGCGTTTACAGGCACAAGCCCATATTATTGCCTGCCATAATGATTGGTTGCGTAATTTAAAAAATGCGGTAGAACGTAGTAAATTAAAAATCGATCAAATTATTTTTTCCGGTTTAGCCTCCAGTTATTCCGTGCTAACCGATGACGAACGGGAATTAGGGGTTTGCTTAATTGATATTGGCGGCGGCACAATGGACGTGCTAGTTTATACGGACGGTGCATTGCGCTTTAGCAAGGTGATTCCGTTCGGCGGCAATAATGTAACCGATTATATTGCGGCAACCTTTGCAACCTCACGCAATGTGGCGGAAACCATCAAAGTGCAGCACGGGAGTGCGATTTCGCCGCCGTCCAGTTTTGCCGATAGAAAATTCCAAATTGACGGATTAGGCGGTCGTGTGCCGAGAACTTTTTCCAAAGAGCAACTGTCTAATTACACTGCACAATGCTATCACGATTTATTAAAGGTTATATCGGACGAATTAATTAATTTGCGTAATGAACTTTATCAAAAAGGGATAAAACAAGAATTAATTGCAGGAATTGTATTAACGGGTGGTGGTTCTCAAATAGAAGATATTGTAGAATGTGCCAAATCTGTCTTTAATTCCCAAGTGAGAGTGGGCGACCCCCTCAATATTACCGGATTAACCGATTATGTGAATAAACCGCAATATGCCAGTGTGCTCGGTTTATTACATTATAGCCATTATAATGATTTGGATAGTCGTTCCGAGGGCGATATTGGTGATAAGGTTGGCGGCATCATTGATATTGTCGGTCGAGGGGCGAAAAAATTAATTCATTGGGCAAAATCAAATTTTTAATTGTGTCGAGAGAACACATCAGGGAGAATCGAAAATGTTTGAACCGATTTTTGAACCAACTCAAGATGCGGTCATTAAAGTTGTCGGTGTCGGCGGCGGTGGCGGTAATGCACTCAATCATATGGTTAATACGCAAAACGATGTTGGCGGTAGCGTTGAGTTTTTTTCAGTAAATACCGATGCGCAAGTGCTACGCAGTAGTTCAGTGCAAAATACCATTCAAATCGGTGCAAGTGTAACCAAAGGGTTGGGAGCGGGGGCTGATCCGAATGTCGGACACCAAGCGGCAGAAGAAGATCGCGATGCGCTAACCAATATGCTAACCGGTGCCGATATGGTGTTTATCGCCGTCGGAATGGGCGGCGGTACGGGAACGGGCGCTGCGCCAGTCATTGCCGAAATTGCGAAAAGTCAAGGTTCTCTCACGGTCGGTATTGTAACCAAACCTTTTACCTTTGAAGGGCGTAAACGTTCCGCTTACGCTGAACAAGGGATTAAAGAACTTGCCAAACACGTTGATTCTCTGATTATTATCCAAAACGACAAATTGCTAAAAGTATTGCCTAAAAATGTGAAGTTTAATGAAGCTTTCGGGGTTGCCAACGATGTTTTACGCAATGCCGTATTAGGTATTACCGATATGATCACATCGGAAGGCTTGGTGAACGTGGACTTTGCCGATGTGAAGAAAGTGATGTCGGAAATGGGACGAGCAATGATGGGGACGGGGATTGCCGAAGGAGAAAACCGTGCGGAAAATGCCGCCAAAGAAGCAGTGGCAAGCCCATTATTGGAAGATGTGGATTTATCGGGTGCAAAAGGGATTTTGGTAAATATTTCGTCCGGTTTCGACATTGAATTAAACGAAGTCAATACCATTATGGAATATGTTACCAGTTTTGCCGATCCTGATGCGGCGATTATTTTCGGTTCGGCATTTTATCCTGAAATGGAAGGTAAAATCCGGGTAACCCTTGTGGCGACAGGTATCGGGCAACAAGAAGAAATTATGCACGCACCGAGAATCCAACAGCCTATTGCGCAGGTAAACGGCTATCCGCAGTCGGTACAGCCACAGTCGAATCAACCGGCGTTTGTCGGCGGCTATCAGCAACAAAATAACCAGTTCGGACAGCAACCGGTTCAACAGCCGCAATCCGCACCAAAACCGCAGTCTGTGGATAGCAACCAAATGTTCTCACCGGCATCTATCCCGGGCTTTATGAGAAACGGTCAATAACGCCGAATCCTGTGAAGGATTAAGGAAAAACGATATGATTAAACAAAGAACCTTAAAACAAGCAACAAAAGTTACCGGTATTGGATTACATAGTGGTAAGAAAGTAACGCTCACCCTGCGCCCTGCGCCAGCAAATACCGGGATTATTTATGCTCGTACGGATCTCAATCCTGTCGTTTATTTTCCGGCAAGTGCCGAGGCAATTCGTGATACGACCCTCTGTACCTGTATGATCAATGACGACGGCGTGCGTATTTCCACAGTCGAGCATCTCAATGCGGCAATGTCCGCTCTTGGCTTAGATAATATCATTGTGGAAGTTGATGCGCCGGAAATTCCGATTATGGACGGCAGTTCTAGCCCTTTTATTTATCTTCTCTTAGACGCAGGGATAGAGGAACAAAATGCGACGAAAAAGTTCATTCGCATTAAAGAACATATCAGAGTGGAAGAAGGGGATAAATGGGCGGCGTTTAAGCCGTATGCTCACGGTTTAAAACTGGATTTCACCATTGATTTTACCCACCCGATGATTAGCCCCGAAGTGCGTCATTATCAAATGGCATTCTCTGCACAAAACTTTATTCAACAGCTTAGTCGGGCAAGAACGTTCACCTTTATGAAAGATGTGGAATACCTTCAATCGATCGGGCTGGCGTTGGGCGGTAGTTTAGATAATGCGATTGTGCTGGACGAATTTCGTATTTTGAATGAAGACGGATTACGCTTTAAAGATGAATTAGTCCGCCACAAAATGTTAGATGCAGTGGGTGATTTATTTATGTGCGGCTACAATATTTTAGGCGATTTTAGCGCCTATAAATCTGGACACGGTTTAAATAATAAATTATTGCGTGCCGTTTTAGCCAACCAAAATGCGTGGGAATTTGTAACCTTTGAACAAAAACACGAAGCTCCGCAAGGTTATGTTGCAACCGGACAACTCTTTATTTAAGTAAAAATAGAGTTTGGAGAAAGGCTTAGCATTACAGGTGCTAAGCCTTTTTGTTCTAGTTTAAAACGGCGGTTTTGACTCAAACGCCATCGGTTCAAAGGTGATTGGGTGGGTAATTGCCAGATATTCAGCGTGTAAACACAATCTCGGCGAGAGGCTTTTGGCTAAAGGATTAGCGTAGAACTTATCGCCGATAATCGGATGCCCCAACGCTAAGCTATGTACCCGTAGTTGATGGGAGCGTCCGGTATAGGGGGTGAGCCTGACTCTCGTGGTATTATTTGGATAGTGTGCAAGAATATCGTAAAAAGTAACCGCTTGCTTTCCCCGCTCAAAGCAGATTTTTTGGCAGGGGCGGTTTTCCCAATCGCAAATAAGCGGTAAATTGATCGTGCCTTGCTCGCCAACGTGCTGCCCCATTTTGCCCCACACTAGCGCTTGATAATGCTTTTTCGGCTCTCGTTCACGAAATTGGCGTTTAAGCTCTTTTTCCGCTTGCTTGCTGAGCGCAAACAATAAAATGCCGCTGGTTGCCATATCTAAGCGGTGTGCCGGCTCGGTGAAGCCGTATTTTTGCTGCACTCTGACCATTGCACTGTCTTGATATTCAGGACGATTGCCCGGTACGGAGAGCAGCCCGCTCGGTTTATTCAGAACAAGAATGTGGTTATCCCGATAAATTTCGTCTAACCAAGGGGTTTGGGGAGGATTGTATTCAATAAGTGCCATAAGAGAGAATGTTTAGAGAGATTAAAATGCCGAATCAGGTGTTCGGCATTAACAAGCGGTATGTTTTCCGCAGATATTGACCAATTAGGCTTCGTCATCAATTAAGACGGATTCTAACGCAATTTCGATCATCTCGTTAAAGGTTAATTGGCGTTCTTCGGGCGTAGTTTGCTCGTGGGTACGGATATGGTCGGATACGGTGCAGATGGCAAGGGCTTTAGCGCCAAATTCTGCGGCAACGCCGTAAATGCCCGCCGCTTCCATTTCCACGCCTAAGATGCCGTATTTTTCCATTACATCAAACATTTCAACATCTGGTGTATAGAATAAATCGGCAGAGAACAGATTACCAACTCGTACATTAACCCCTTTTTGTTTGGCGGCTTCAACGGCAGCAACTGTCATATCGAAATCGGCAATGGCGGCAAAGTCATTATCTTTAAAGCGAATGCGGTTTACTTTGGAATCGGTACAAGCACCGACACCGATGATCACATCACGTAATTTCACGTCTGTACGCACTGCACCGCAAGACCCGACACGGATAATTTTTTTCACACCGTACTCGGTGATCAACTCTTTGGCATAGATTGAGCAGGACGGAATCCCCATACCGTGCCCCATTACCGAAATACGGCGTCCTTTGTAAGTGCCGGTATAGCCGAGCATATTACGCACGTTGGTAACTTCTTGGGCATTATCTAAAAAGGTTTCGGCAATATATTTAGCACGCAGCGGATCGCCCGGCATTAATACAACATCGGCAAATGCACCGGCTGGTGCGTTAATGTGTGGAGTCATTGTGATTTCCTCATTGGTTATGTAGAGAATCTTGGGGGGATATTTTCCATTGCTCCGCCGTTCATTGCAAGCCCCTATTTTGCAAAAATCGTGAGGAATCCGAGCGCTTGCACCAAATTGTATGATGAACGGGCGACAAGCGGTCGGTTTAACACTGATGTTTGCAATGGAGCAAAATAACGGTTTCGTTCATTAGCAGCCCTCGCGATAGAATTGAGCTTTTAAACGGACGCTTTGAAATCGCTTGTTCGTTCATTTTTGCTACCTCATATTGTGATGATATAGCGACGTGAACGATAGGATTACAAACTTTGATATAATTTAAAGGCTTGCCCGTCAGACATACCTGCGAGGTAATCGCAAATCACCCGTGGGCGTTGGTTCGGTTCGGCTTTTTGCCAACGTTGGGCAACGGCTTTAGGGAGTAAACGTCTCGGATCACAACTGAGCATATCAAACAGTGCCATTAAGATGCGCTGCCCTTTATATTCGACCCGCTGTGTCGTTACATCGCAGATAACATATTGATAGACAAAGCGTTTTAATATATCCAGCACGGCACGGACTTCCGCAGGCAAGGTCGCATTAAAATGCAGCAACGGCTCTTCAAACTCGCTTATCGCCTGCCATTGCACATTGGTAACAAAATAATTGACCAAGCCGCCAATCACATCTTTGCGTTCGTAGCGATGCTCGGAAAAGAGTTTTTCGCTCATTCCCTTCGCTAGCATTGTTTTGATCCAAGGTGAGCAACATTGCTCAAACTCCGCTACTGCATTTTGCCACGATTGCGGTGTAACCATTCCGCCGACAATCGCATCTTCCAAGTCGTGCACCCCGTAGGCAATGTCGTCCGCCAATTCCATAATGCTGCAATCAAGGGATTTATAGCGGGTCTGATTTGGACAATTTGGATCGCTGTTTTCGATAACTTGGGTGAACAGTTGGCGATCCGGTTCGGAAAGTGGGGCAAGTACCCAATCGAAAAAAGGCTGATCGTCATCAAATAGCCCTTTACTGGTCGGGAAATCGTGTAAATTGATGTAACGGGAATGAGTGATCGGCTTGGGCTGACGAGGAACAGCTTGGGAAAGTAGCGTGGGATATTTGATAATACCGAGCAAGGTGCGGCGGGTTAAATTCATTCCGGCATTTGCGGTGTAAGGCTCAAGCTGGGTAACAATACGGAAAGATTGTGCATTGCCCTCGAAGCCGCCATATTCTGCCATTTTGTAATTGAGCGCCATTTCGCCACCGTGTCCGAAAGGCGGATGACCTAAGTCGTGAGCAAAGCAGAGGGATTCGGTAAGGCTGCGGGAAGGTAAAAGGGCGGTGAGTTGTTCGGCATATTTTGCAAATTTGGGTTCGCAACAGACCGCTTGAAAGCCGAATTTATCCTCCGCCAGTTTAGCCCGTAAACTGCTGCCGATTTGGGCAACTTCAAGGGAATGGGTGAGGCGAGTGCGATAAAAATCATCTTCCCCAACGGCGTGAATCTGCGTTTTCGCCTGTAAACAGCGAAAGGCTTCAGAATGTAAAATCCGCCCCCGATCTCGCTGAAAGGGCGAGCGATGATCCTGCTCACGTTTTTGATCCGCTTGAAAACGTGCCGTCCAAATGGCTGAAGTCATAGTTACCCCTCAATTGTAGAATATTAAGGCAATTCTAGCGTGAAAGTGCGATGGAAAACAAGCCTAAGCGGCGGATTGCCGCCCTCGCATTTGGTGGACAACATTAGTGATCACGCCGGCAAGGGGAATATCTTGCCAAGATTGAATCCGTAAATTGGATTCACGAATATCCAATGCAAACAGGATTTTTTCATCCTCAATCTCATTAAAAAATTGGTAGAACTTATACTCGCCTGCTTTTTCGATCACAATCAGATCGTTTTTTTGAGGGGCTTGGTGGTTTTCAACGATCAGCAGATCGTCAAACTCAATGCCCCACATAATCAAATTCGGGTTTTTAACCTGAATGAAAAAGGTTTCATTCGGGCGGCGGATACAGAGGGCATTGAGATCGAGTTTGAGTGATCGCTGGCTGTTAGTATCTCGATAGAGGGGAAGGGGTTGGTAGGAGCGTTCACGCTCAAGGGATCGCAAATATGCCATATAGCCTCCGAAACTGTCTGTTTATACAGGATTTATTTTACTGTTTATTAAAACAGTGTCAATCGGCAAAATGCATTTTTTTGTAAATTATTACAGTATTACGATCCCTTTTTCAGCAAAAATCAGCCACGATTTAAACGTGGCGTTGGCATTATGATTTGGATAGCAAGAGATTTGCTAAGGTTTTAACCCCAAT
Source organism: Muribacter muris (assembly GCF_004569585.1). Classification (NCBI taxonomy): domain Bacteria; kingdom Pseudomonadati; phylum Pseudomonadota; class Gammaproteobacteria; order Pasteurellales; family Pasteurellaceae; genus Muribacter; species Muribacter muris. The sequence continues at coordinate 158,044 of NZ_SPPA01000002.1, forward strand.
CCCTGTTGCACCGACCGCCCACAGATCCGAGGCATTTTTGCGGAAAGTGGCGGAACAGTCGATATGCAACCAATTTTGCTGATAATTTTTCACAAAATAGGAGAGAAAGGCGGTGGCAGTGCTTGCACCTGCACCGACCGGCACGGAACCGGTGTTACTAATGTCGGCAAAGGCGGACGAAATTTGCGAACGGTGGAACGGCTCGAACGGTAATCGCCAGAACGGTTCGTTCTCTGCTTTAGCCGCGGTGAATAAATCATTGACGAGCTGATCGTCCATTGAAAGTACCGAATGGTAATCGTTGCCCACTGCGATTTTTGCCGCACCGGTTAGGGTGGCGCAGTCGATAATAAATTGTGCATTCTGTTTATCCGCATCAATTAAACCGTCTGCCAGTACCAAACGCCCCTCGGCATCGGTATTATTGACTTCCGCGGTTACGCCATTGCGGTAGGTGATAATATCGCCTAACTTGAAAGCTCGGCTGCTGACCATATTTTCGGCGCAGCAAAGGTAGAGTTTCACCCGCTGTTTTAAGCCGCGGGCAATCGCTAAACCTAATGCGCCCGTAACGAGTGCGCTACCGCCCATATCGGTACGCATTGTGCTCATTGAATCGCTAGGTTTGAGGCTGTATCCGCCGGTGTCGAAAGTAATGCCTTTACCGACCAAGCAGGCTAACACGGGGGCATCGGGATTGCCGGTCGGGTTAAAATCAAGCTGTAACATTGCCGGCGAGTTCGCCGAGCCTTTGCCGACCGTCCAAATACCGTGATAGCCCCGCTCTTTTAAGGCTTCACGGGCGATGATTTCAAAGGAAACGCAGCCTTTACCGACATAGTGATCCGCCTGATGCAAAATAAATTCTGCCACTTTGTTTGCCAATGCTTCGGGGGTGAGGGTATCGGACGGTTCGTTGATGAGTGTGCGGGTAAAGGTTGAGCAGGCAAGGCGGGCGTTAAATTCCGTTTGTTGTTCGTGCAGTGATGGAAAGGCAATCGTCCCCGCATTTTTCACGCTGGCAAAGCCTTGCTGAAACGCCCAGCATTGCTCCAATTCCCATTGTGCTCCGGCTAAAGCGACATTCAAAATCCCTTGATTTTTAATTTTGCGGGCGGCTTTTTGAATGGTGATGAGCGGATTGTCTTGCAAGTGAATGGTAATGCCCTGATCGTTTGCCGAAATGATCGCATTTTCGCCCCAAACTTGCGGTGCAGGGCTGGTTGAGAGGGTGATATTCATCGTTTTCATTGGATTTCCTTTTAATTTGATAACAAGCGGTTCGATCCTAGCAAAATTTTGCAACATTATATAGCGGTTGCACAGCGCTAAACGATGACGTCATCGGCGTGCAATCTAAAACCCAAAGAATATCAATCCGTTATTGGCTAGGACAGGTAATGTATCCTAAGGGTTTAATAATAAGCCTATTTTGTGCCACCGAGAAATGATAGTGCAATGTTGCAACATTTGCCGTAAAAAAGACCGCTTGCAAGTTGATGATTTTTATTCACTTTTTGCCTAATTTTCGATAATCTTGCACTCCTTTTCGTTTTTGAGATATTTTTATGAATGGATTACTAAAATTAACTCGATTTGTCAGCCAAACCTTTGCGGTTTGGGTGATTGTGTTTGCCTTGCTTGCGGCACAGTTTCCTGATATTTTCAAACAGTTTGTGCCGTGGATTCCCTATCTGCTTGGGATTGTGATGTTAGGAATGGGATTAACTCTAACGTTTAAAGACTTTGCCGAAGTAACCAAAAATCCGAAAGCCGTGCTAATTGGCGTAGCGGCACAATTTATCGTAATGCCGAGTGTAGCGTTTGCGTTAGTAAAATTATTTCAACTGCCGGCGGATCTGGCAATTGGGGTGATTTTGGTCGGCGCGTGCCCCGGCGGCACATCCTCAAATGTGATGACCTTTTTGGCAAGGGGGAATACGGTATTATCCGTTGCCTGTACAACCATTTCAACCCTGCTTGCTCCGGTTTTAACGCCGGCAGTGTTCTATCTGTTAGCCAGCGAATGGTTGGAGATTAACGCCGCGGCGATGTTTTTGTCGGTATTGCAAATAGTATTGTTGCCGATTTTTATCGGGTTGGTGATACGGGGCATATTTAAGCAGAAAATCGCACAGGTGAGCCAAGCAATGCCGCTGGTGTCGGTGATCGCCATTGTGCTGATTGTTACGGCGGTTGTGGCGGTGAGCAAAGAGAAAATTTTGGCATCGGGGCTGCTGATTTTTGCGATTGTTTCCTTACATAACAGCTTGGGCTATCTGATAGGCTATGCGTTGGCGCGTATACTCAATCTCTCGGTTTACGATAGTAAAGCGGTTTCAATTGAAGTGGGAATGCAAAATTCAGGTTTAGGCGCAGCCTTGGCGGCGTTGCACTTTAAGGCGAACCCGATTGTCGCTGTGCCGAGTGCCGTGTTCAGTTTTTGGCATAATATTTCAGGGCCGATTTTGGCGATGTGGTTTAGCCGTCTCAATAAATCACAATCCGATTAAATCCGCCGGCTAAAATAAAAGGGGCATTGCCCCTTAAAATCTCAAGCGCATATTGCCGCTGCTGATTTGCTCGCCCTCTGCCCGTTGGGTGGTAATGACCTGTTCCCCTTCTTTTAGCCCTGAGGTAATTTCAGTGTAGCGGCTATCCGATAAGCCGAGAGTAACCGTTTTTTCCACCGCTTTATTATTTTCCAGCACTTGTACGCTCGCACTTTGCCCCTGCTTTTTCAAGGCGTTACTTGGGACAAGCAAAACCCCTTTCTTTTGCTCAATAATGACTTTGCCTTGCACGGTCATTCCGATGCGTAAGCGGTGATCGTGGTTGTCAATTAACGCATTAGCGTAATAATACACGGCATCGCTGTTACCGGAGGCTTCTTTGTAGGTGTTATCCGTTAGGGTGGTGAGTGCCGGATCAACACTGTGGATTGTGCCTTGATAGCGCTGTTCAGGATCGGCTAACGGGGTAAAACTGACCACCTGCTGCGGTTTTACTTGCGCAATATCGCCCTCGGCAATTTCAAATTTAATCAATGCCTTATCCACATTTGCCACTTGGACAATGGTCGGCGAAGTTTGGTTTGAATTGACCGTTTGCCCCTCGGAAATCGGGATCGATACCACCACACCGTCAATCGGCGAGAGAATTTTGGTGTAGCCCAAGTTGGTTTTTGCCGTATTGACGGCGATCTGCTTCACTTGGATTTGGACTTTAATCTCTTCTAAATTAGCTTTTGCCAGTGCCAAATCGTTTTGGGCTTTCTCCAACTCACTTAATGAAGTGCTTTTTTGGCGGTAAAGGGTCGAGAGGCGGTTGTAGTTAGATTGCGCCACATTTAATGCCACTTGGCGAGATTGAAGCTGCGTTTGGGAAGCGGAAAGCTCGGCTTGGGCGGTATTAAGCTCATTTTGTTGCGTTTCGGAGTCAATTTCCGCAATCAGTTGCCCTTTTTGTACCGCTTGCCCCATTTCAACATAGAGCTTTTGAATTTTACCGGAAACCTGTGCTCCAACCTCGGTTCGTTGGCTGGCTCGTACCGAACCGGTCGCCAGTACGCTTTTATCCAAATCCCCTCGTGTTACCGGCTCGGTAATATAGTGGATTTGGGCAGTCTGTTGGGGTGCAAAAAATTGCTGATAAATAAAATAGCCTGCCCCCAGTAGGGCAAGCAAAATCACGATTGATTTACTTTTTTTCATTCCATTCTATTTATTTTACATAACAAGCGGTCTTTTCCGACTGATTTTTAGCAAAATAGTTCCTTGTCGGTGAACGGCGTTAGTGAATGCCGAAGGTTGCCCGTAGATAGCTGGCGACGGCTTCGTGTTTATGATCGCCAATGATCTCATTGGCGGGCAGCGCCTGCTTTAAACGTGGGTCGGCATTGCCCATAATGCAGCCTTTGCCGACTTGCGAGAGCATTTCCACATCGTTCATTCCATCACCAAAGGCAAGGCAATCCGCCAGTGTGTAGCCCCGTAGTGCTACTAACTCGGCGAGCGTATTCGCTTTGCAGACATTTTTGTGCATTATCTCAAGGCATTGCGGGGTGGAGTAGGTGATTTGCAGTTGGTCGCCATAATGGTGGCGGATATGTTGCTCAATCGGTAAAAGATCATCAGCGGTTTTGCCGATGTAGAAGATTTTTTCGGTTTGCCGCCCGTGGTGCTGTTTGAAATCGATCACTTGGTAGCAAAAGCCGGAATCTTGGTGGTATTTTCGCAACTGTTCAATATCCACGTTGATAAACCACTCGTCCCCTTGATAACTGTTAATACAAACGGTTTGCGGATTAAACGGCGTGTTTTGCATAATCGCAAGGGCAAGCTCTTCAGGAATATGGTGATTGACTAACAGTTCTCCGGCTAAATTATTACCCCTTGCGCCGTTTGAGGTTACCAACATCGCCTCTTTTACATCAACTTTGCTAATGATATGTTTGACATCGGGCAGGTTGCGACCGGTGGCGAAAAAAATATCGACCCCTAATTTTGCCAATTTGTTCAGGGTTTCAATCGTGAAATTGCCGATGCGGTGGTGGGCGTTCAACAGTGTGCCGTCCAGATCGGAAATAATTGCTTTAAACGGAAGGTTCATCGTTTGTTTCTCCTGAGTATGATCAATCTAAAAGGGCGAGCGGGACTTTGCGTTGCTCAATCTCGGCATCGCCCTGTAATTGTTTCAACAATAATTTGACTGCCCATTTGCCCGCTTGTTGATAGCCAAAATCAAGGCTGATCAAATCGGGGATCAGATAATCCAACAATTCGTTGCGACCAATCGTTGCAAGCGGTCGGTTTTGTTGTGTTTCTTGCAAATATTTAAGGCAGCCGATCGTCAAACTACTGCTGGCGCATACAATGGCGGAAACGGGCTGCCGAAACAGTTGCGGTGCATTGCGGTAAGCGTTGTCCGCTCCAAGCGGCGTTTTCACCAAATTCGGTGAAAGATGGTGCTGCTCACAAAATTGCAAATAACTTTGGTTACGCAATTTGCCGGTGGTTTCATCGTCATCATTCACACCGAGATAAGCTATTTCTCGATACCCCTGCTGATAAAAACGTTGCATTATCAGCTTGACGGCGTGTGCGTCATCATAAAACACGGCGGAAATATTCGGGTAGGGGCGAGCCACCGTCACCAAATGGTGCTGCCATTCATTGAGAACGGCGTGAGAGAGCTGAGAAAAGCCAAATAAAATCACCCCATTCACTTGGCGTTCTCGGAATAATTTAAAGTGCCGGCTGACAAGTTCTGGCTGAAATTGGCTTTCAACAATAATCGGGGTGATTTGCTGGCGGTAAAGTGCCGGCAAAATAGCACTCAATGTTTGGGATTCCGCCGCCGAGTTCAAACGGGTAATAATAATGCCCACCACAGGCTCTCGGCTGCCCCGCATTGCTCTGGCACTGCGGTTCGGCTGAAAATTCAGCGATTTGATTACAGCTTGAATGCGTTCTCGTGTGGCGGGATTGACATTCGGATCATCGTTTAGCACGCGGGACACCGTCGATTTACCGACTTGGCACAGTTGTGCAATATCTTTGATAGTATATTTCATTCTTTAGCCGGTTGGATTTTGCCAGGTCGGAATCGGATCGGCGGGGGGAGAAATCTCAATCTCTTGATCTTCATTAGTGGGTGAAGCGTCAGGTTTTTTATCGTTTTGAGGTGCTGGGGATTCGGGGGCTGACGTATTTGCATTATTTGGCTCGGAACTCACCGCTTGCTCGGGGGGGGGTTCCGTATCATCAGTGGCTTCACTCGGAATGACTGCTTCCGCCTTCGGCATTTGTACCACTATCGTTTCAACATTTTTTTGGCTTTCTAGCAACTTTCGCCCAATCTCCACCTGTGGATCGAGCCAAACAGAAACGACCGCATTGTTAAAGGCTTGGTTAAATTCTTCCGGTATGACCGTATCGTTAAGCACAAAATAACCTTTGTCGCTCAATGCAATGTAGCTTAATTGGTCGTTTTTCTTAATATTAGGCAGAATTTTGCGCAGCCGATCGACAACCTCATCTTGATTTTCCAATGTAATACCAAGATTAGACCACGAGCGGGCAAGGGAGATCGCAAAATCCCGCCCGTCCACCGGTTTTGCATATTTTAGCGTGAGCATTAGCGGGCGAGTGCCGAGCTGATATTCACCTGTTTCCGTAAACAGCGAGAGATTATAGATTTTAAACGGCCCCCAAACATAATCGGCCTCACTGATTTTCTGCCAGTTGGCAAATACCGTATTGGTAGCAAGCAAAAGCAGTGTCAGACAGACGGAAAGATAACGCATTCTTGATCCTAATAAGTAAAAAATCGCAACTATTATACCGTTAAACATAATTTGTTCACATCGGGATTTTGCCTGAATTTTTTGTGATCTGCTTCAAATTTTTAATATTTAGTTGTCGGCAGTCAAAATGAAAGTGTTATTATTCCGACTATAATAAATAATAACCAAAGGAGTTTTATATGTTCCCTGAATACCGTGATTTAATCAGTCAATTAAAAACGGAAGATGCCCACTTTGCACGGCTGTTTGATAAACATAACGAGCTGGATCAACGGATTAAAAATATGGAATCGAATATTGAGCTAGCAACCCATACGGAAGTTGAAGTCTTGAAAAAAGAGAAGCTCCATTTAAAAGACGAAATCTATGCGATTTTGAGAAAAAAGGCGGCATAATTTCAAGCAGAGCCTAAATAAAAAACCCAACCTTTCGGCTGGGTTTTTTTATCGGCTTATTCTGAAACAATATTGACTGTTACCGTTGTGTTCACTTCTGCGTGTAAGTGTAATTTCACTTCGTGTTCGCCGGTTGTGCGTAACGCACCTTCGACAAGACGTACTTCTGCTTTAGTGATAGCAACGCCAGCAGCAGAAATAGCTTCGGCGATATCACGCGCACCGACAGAACCGAATAAACGACCGTCATCACCTGCTTTAGAGGTAATGGCGATAGCGCCTAAGTTTGCAATTGCTGCGGCACGAGCTTGTGCTGCGCTTAATGCTTCTGCGGCTTTCGCTTCTAATTCTGCACGACGAGCTTCAAAATGTGCAATATTTGCTGCCGTTGCCATTACCGCTTTACCTTGCGGGATTAAGTAGTTACGGGCAAAACCTGCTTTAACGTTTACTTGGTCGCCTACTGTACCAAGTTGAGCAACTTTGTCTAATAAAATAACTTGCATTGTACTCTCCTTAAATTACTGATGGTTGTCAGTGTATGGAAGTAACGCAAGATAGCGTGCACGTTTGATTGCACGAGCTAATTGACGTTGATACTTCGCACGAGTACCAGTGATGCGGCTTGGAACAATTTTGCCGCTTTCAGAAATGTAGTTCTTTAATGTAGCGATATCTTTGTAATCGATTTCAACAACATTTTCCGCAGTGAAACGGCAGAACTTACGACGACGGAAATAACGTGCCATTTTGGCTTCTCCTAATCTATAAATTCAATCTGTTCGGTGTGTAATACTAACTGGTTTAAACCGTTGTAGTCTTTGTGAGTGTGGATAAAACCTTGAATTTTCACTCGAACACCGACCATAATTTGTTGGGCTATTGTACTAAATTGATTACCGCTCAAAATCACTTTGATTTTGCACCACGCTTGGCGTTGTAAATTCACTTCTACTTGGTTGGAACGATGTTCCAAATAAAAACTGTAGTGTGGGATACCTAGCGGGCTTCGGCTTTGTTTAATCCTTGTGGCAACGGTGCCGGATAGGATTAAACAGTTATCAATCGGCGAATTACTCGCCTGCATCCTCGGCTTCAACTTCAGCAACTGCTTCAGGGGCTTTACGCTCTTCCTTCGCTTTAACCATTGGTGATGCTTCTGTTACTGCACTTTTAGTGTGAACGATTAAGTTACGAAGAACCGCATCGTTATAACGGAAGTTAGTTTCTAGCTCGTCGATTACGCTTTGAGGCGCTTCTACATTCATTAACACATAGTGTGCTTTGTGAAGTTTGTTAATTGGGTATGCTAATTGACGACGACCCCAATCTTCTAAGCGATGAACTTGACCGCCTGCTTCTTTAATAGAAGCGGTATAACGCTCGATCATACCAGGTACTTGTTCGCTTTGGTCCGGATGAACCATAAAAACGATTTCGTAGTGACGCATTGACTATCCTTACGGGTTTAACAGCCTCCAACTTTAGCCAGTCATCAACCTGTGGAAGCAAGGATTAAAAAGTGAATATGACTGAACGGGCGTATTATACGCACAAAAATTTTTTTCACAAGCAGAAAAGCATTGATTACAGATTTTTGTGCGTAAACGACCGCTTGTATTTCGGCTAGCTTAAAAAGCCAAAGTGGTAAGCGATAAATAACAGGGTAAAACCGGTTAAATAAATTAAGCCGATAATAGATAGCCAAAACAAACCGCCTTTGACCCGATGCTCCCCTTTGAGTACCAACGATAAATTCAAGTAAGCGAAAATCGGGGTAGAAATGAACGAGCAGATCATCGCAAAGTTAAGCATTTTGGCGACATCGCTCATAAAGACAAGAATAATCACTAAGCCGGCGACGGCGGCAAAGGTCATCCAAAGGCTTAATTGGGCTTGGGAGCTCTCTTTTTTGTTGAGTAACACCCGCAAGGCTTCGGCATTGGCACGGGAGTAGCCGTCAATCACGGTAATGGTCGTGCCGAACATACACATAAATGCTATGAATGCGATTAACAGGCTTGACCAATCGCCAATCGCATAGGCGTACATACGGATCAGTTGGGCGATATATTTTACCCCTGCTTTTTCCACGACTTCGCCTGAACCGTATTGAATAATTGCCCCTAATGCCAAAAATACTAAGGCTAAAATGGCGGTGCCGATATAGCCGACATTAAAATCGAATAAGCCGTCTTGATAGCTGATTTTGTGGAAACGCTGTTTGGCGACCACCCACATTGAATTAATGGCGGAAATTTCAATCGGCGCAGGCATCCAGCCCATTAACGCCACGATAAAGCCGAGTGAGGCGAGTTCCCACGGAGAGGGTTCGACAAAATCGGGCAGCATCACACTGCCTTTAAAGCTGGCGATGACGACCGCACTGACCGTTGAAACGGTTAATGCCGTCATAATCCATTTCGACAAACGGTCTAAGAAGCGATATTTGCCGAGTAACAAAATCCCCCAAGTAACGCTGATAACAATCGTACTGAGTTGCGGAATGGTAAGCGCCCACGATTTCGGCAAAATAAAGCTCAAAATAGCGGCTGTTACAATACCGACACCGGCGGTATTGATCATTGTGGCAAACACATTTAAGACAAAAAACACAAACAGGTAGAGCGTGCCTTTTTCTTTATAGCCTTCTAATAAGGTTTTATTTGAGGCGAGGGTATATTGTGCACCGAAGCGGAAAAACGGGTATTTGAACAGGTTGGCTAAAATAATGATTAACGCAAGCTGCCAGCCGTAAATCGCACCGGCTTGGGTAGAGGCGATGATATGCGAGCCGCCCACGGCTGCCGAAGCCATTAAAATACCGGGGCCCATAGCGGCAAATTTACTTTGCCAAGTGGATTGTTGTGTCATATTGGTTCCTAATTGTTTTTGTTTTGTAAAGAATACAATTTTAGGCATAAAATTTGATTAAAAACAACAATCAATTTATTATTTGCCGTTCCGTTTAAATGCCCGATGATGATTTGTAGTGGGGAGAAAATGTTGCAACGATGGCGTATATTGATAATGAGCTTAGGATTAGGTCTGTTTTCCACAGGGAGCAGCGCCGAGCTGCGTCATTTGGAATGTCAAGTAGTCGGTATCAGTGATGGTGATACGCTCACTTGCTTAAAAGATCGCAAACCGCTCAAAATCCGTTTACAATATATTGATGCGCCGGAAAGCACCCAGCCGTTTGGTCAGCGAGCCAAACAAGCCTTAGCCGCCTTGGCGTTTAAAAAACAGGTGCGTGTTGCTGTGAGCGGTTACGACAAATATCAACGTTTGCTCGGCGTGATCTACAACGAACGGGGTGAAAATCTCAATCTGATGTTGGTCGAACAGGGAATGGCGTGGGCGTATCGCCAAACCCAACCGATCTATCAACAAGCCGAAAGTCTTGCCTGCCAACGCGGAATTGGACTATGGCAAGCGGCAAACCCGATCAATCCGGCGGATTGGCGGGCGAACAAGCGCTCGGATCACTCCCCAATTTTGCAACATTCCCGCCCAAACGCCCCGCTTTCTGCAACGCTAAACTGCAATGTGAAACGCAGTTGTCGCCAAATGGCAGATTACAATGAAGCCTTGCGTTATTTTCAACAATGCGGTTGGAAAGAATTGGACGGCAACAATGACGGCATTCCCTGTAACAAACTTTATCGGCAGGCAAATCGCAAATGAACGCACAATTTCGTCAACAATTCCCTTTTTTTCAACAACAGCCCGAGTGGACTTATCTGGATTCCGCCGCCACAACCTTAAAACCGGCTATTTTAGGCGAGGCGACCGCCGAATTTTATCGCTCCGCCGGCTCGGTGCATCGCAGTCAGTACGATCTCGCCCAAAGCGAACGCTATGAATTGGCACGGGATTTGGTTGCCCAACGTTTTAATGCCGAAGCGAGAGAGGCGGTTATCTGGACAAGCGGCACGACACACGCACTGAATATCGTGGCAAATGGCTTGGCTGCCCGGCTTCAAGCGGGCGATGAGATTTTGATTTCCGTGGCGGAACATCACGCTAATTTTGTGCCGTGGCAACAGCTTGCGCAACAGATAGGGGCAAAACTGGTGGTGTTACCGCTCAATTCAGCCTATCAAATTGACGATGATATACTCCAAAATGCGTTGTCGGCTCGTACCAAAATTGTGGCATTGAACTTGGTGTCTAACGTGAGCGGCGTTCGGCAACCGATTGAACGGCTTATACCGATTATCCGCCAACACAGTGAAGCGATCATCGTATTGGATATTGCCCAAGCGGTGTGTAGCGAAGCGATTGACGTGCAAACATTAGATGCCGATTTTTACGCCTTTTCCGCCCATAAAATGTATGGCCCGACCGGTGTCGGTGTATTGATTGGCAAAATGCAACGTTTGGCACAATTACGCCCGCTGGTTTTCGGCGGCAAAATGCTACAAGAGGTGAATGCAGAACGGTTAATTTTAGCGGATCTGCCCTATTGCCTTGAAGCTGGCACGCCGAATATCGCCGGCATTATCGGCTTTGCCAGTGTGTTGGAATGGCTGAATGAATGGGATTTTGCAATGCTCAATCAAGGGCTTTATAAGTTGGCTGCCACCCTCTACAAGCGGTTAGATGCTTATCCGAACGTGCAAATTATCGGGCAGGGTACCCGCCCGACCTTGAGCTTTACCGTGCAAAATCAGCACCACGCCGACCTTGCTGCTATTCTGACCGAGCAACGAATTGCCCTACGCAGCGGCGAGCATTGCGCTAAACCTTACTTACGCTACCTCAACCAAACCGGCACACTCCGCCTTTCCCTCGCTCACTACAATAATCAACACGATCTCGAACGGTTTTTTGAGGGGGTGGGCCTGGCTTTGGATATTTTAGCAGTTTAACTTTCTGAAATGATTCAAATATATAATTATTTAAATTTAGCTTCAATTACATCTGTGATTAGTATCCAAAAGGCTCCGCTCCTCACATTTAGGTTTTGTTGGATAAGTTTAGCTGATGATTTATTGAGAAAAATAAATTTTACCAAAGTTATATAGTATTGCACTGATTTCGGTAATAGAGATTACCTACCAATTGGAAAACTGTGCTAATCCGAGCTGGCAGTGAATCGGTATGTGGTGTACAGAACAACTTTAATTAAGTGTAGAAGATCAGATTAAATCTGACAAATCACAATAAAAAGTGAGCGTTTCCCGTTTAGAATATGAGTGTCAAATTCAATCTAAACAAAAAAGGAAACGCTCATGTTTTATTCTAACAACCCTCTCA
>NZ_SPPA01000030.1:0-21652 GCF_004569585.1 Muribacter muris
GTTGTTGTAAAGTTCGTGGGTGAGCTGATAGCTCAATAGAAATGAACCGATTTAGAAAGAGAAAAAGCACCCCTGCAAGAGTGCTTTTTCAGAAGTGTTTAGTAGCCACCAAGCCATATTAAACACAGTTATAGTTAAAGATTAGCTGCCCTTAACTATTAAATTCGGGATGATTGTACTATATTCTTTGAAGATTGCAAATAGTTTTTACACCATTCTGAATTTCCTTACTGTGTTTTCTATGGCTACTAAGATAAGTGTTAGTAGCGATGAAAAGTCAAACCATTAAAAAACGTCAAAAAATCAACCGGGTATTTGGGTTCAAGTCCCAAAGAACCGCAAAAATTTATGAGAAAGCAGGTAAGAAAAAACATAGAAATCTTACGCCTTTCTTTCGTCAGAATTATCAAAGCAAAGAGTTTTCATATACCACGTGGTTTTTTCTACAACGCTGTGAAACGCACGACTTACTCAAAAATACCTATCTTAATGCTTTACGTCTTGCCAAAGGTGAACGTGAAGCTATCCGCCGGGAACGCCGGGAAACTTTAGATGTACTTATCCCTACTTTGGTTGCTTATTGTGATTTTGCTCCAAGTAGTGAGCTATTATTTGAAGTCCGGGCAAATGTAGAGCATATTGCAAAAATGTGTAATCAAGCCTATACCTCTTACGATAGCGTGAGTAATAAATACCGGGTGCGTTATGATACGGTCTTAAATGCTATTGAAATGCTTGAAGAAGCCGAGCTTATCACAGTTTTAAGAGAATATGACAAGCAAGGGCAAAAGCAAAAACCAATGCGGATTTGGCTGAATGTTGAATTTTTTCTAATGTTTGGAATTACAGAAAAACAACTGAGAGAGGTTTTACTTAAATTTCATAAGTACCAATTTGTCAATAATCAGCTTGAAAAGACCTTTAAAAATTATCAAAAGCACCTAGATAAAATGGAACAAAAGGGCGTGGCTGATATTAAACGCCATCATTCACTTAGAAACCTTTTGATTAAACGCCGGAAAGATTTACTTGGTGAGCGGATTATTCAATTTGTTGCTCAACGTAAGCCTAATAACTACCTTGAATTAGACATAGAAAGAGACGTGTTTAAACCTTGTTTCCGGTCGTTCAGCGATTGTAATTCGCCTGATGAAGTTGAAAAACTAAGGAAAAGGCTATGGGATAGAGAGCTTGTAAGGCAGAAAGCAAGGGAAAAAGCTCTCAATAACAGGCTCTATAAAGCGGCTTTAATGCAGCAGTATTCTAACGAATTACATTAATTTTCTTACATAGGAAAGGTATTTCTACGCCTTTTCTTTAACAAATTCATAAATACCAGTCAAAACCGACAGATTTTTAATCTGCTATCTGAGGGTTATCTCCTTTTAAACTTTACCATTGATGGATTATGAGCTTTATTTTCTGCTTTGTGGATTAATTTGTGGGGTTCTTTTGTATAACAAATACTTAAATTCGCCCTTAATTTCGGCACTAACGTTACTATGTAAATATTTTTTATAAATAAAAAAAAGGAACGGAAAAATCTTCGATTTTTCAAAGATACAACCCCCGCAAAGCGGGGGCAAATATGAGCTTTAATCAGAATAAATAGGTAACTGTCAGCAACCATTTTAAGAAATTTGCTTAAATGCTTGTCAAGGTCAAGCCCTACGGGTTGGCTACGCCAAACCTTGACAATCAACGCAAATTCTTAATGGTTTTGCAGACAGTTACCCCTTAATAAAGGCTAAAGCCCTTTGACGTTATCGAACTTATGCACATATCCACACGAACGAACGAGTAAAAGCGGATTGCCCCCTCAAAAAAGGGCAAGGAGCTCTTATCGAGTAGCCCTCATAAGAGGGCGTAAAGCGATTGTGGGTATGTGTATAAGTTTGTATGAGGTTTTATATAAACACATTTTTATATAAAAATATATTTATAGCTATTTTTCCGGCTCAATCGTAATATTTTTATCACGTGAAAGAGATTTAGAACTTATCAAGTTCTTTTTTAATTGATTGTAGGTTATAGCTTGAGAAGAGGATTTCATATTTTGAACTTCTGAAAATGCTTGTATATTTTCTTTCGCCGGAGATTGCTCCAGCTCTTTATCTTTAAGTGAAATATAATTTGAAATCTTTATCGCTCCTTTTACCGCTTCCTTAAGATCATCATCGGTTAATCTTCCGGCTTCTATCCAAGATTTTAAATAAGCTATGGAGTTCTTATCGTCAGAAATCTCTCTTTTTGTATTTTGTACCGCAATTTTATACTTACGTGATAACAACATTGAGGAAATTTCGGCGACTAATTCCTCTTTTGCATAGGCTTTAGATGAAAGGTCGCCTGTAATAGGACGATTTAAGCGTGTAGGGTGAGATGTTGCGTGAGATACTTCGTGAAGAAGTGTGCCGTAATATTCTTGTCTGCTCTTAAATTGAGCTTTATCAGGCATAACGATAAGGTCGTTTTGAAAATTATAGAAAGCACTATTACTAAGTTTTTCTTCTACTGTGATATTCAGTTTTTTTACTAGAAATTCAATTCTTTCTATATTGTAAATGTCTCTCTTTTTACGATCTTCATCAGTTATGGTAGGAGGAGAAAATGCGGGAAGCCCTGTCGTTTGTTCTGCGTTGAACACTATATAATATTTAGCTATATAGTTGTCGAGTTTTTTTATCTCTTTTTGCTTATTTCCTTTTTCATCTAATATTGGATTACCCTTTTCATCTTTCAGAACTTTTTCAACTTTATTTGTGTAAAATTGAACTAATGTACCTTTTTCGCCTTTCTTAACTTTTCCTCCCAATGCTTGGATTTGTTTGAACGTAAACCAACGATTATCAGTATAAGGTGAAAAGAGTAATTTCAGTTCATTTATTCCGGTGTATTCCCTATCGGTATTTCCATTTTTAGGGGAGAGATCAAATGTATTCCAACCCTTTTCCCATTTTTCATTACTATTAAGAATGGCATTTTTCAATGTTTCTACAAGTTTTTCTTCATATTGGCTATGAACGCTTTTCTTCTCCATTTTCCTTAACCTCTATAAGTTCGTTATCAAATGAGAGTATATCTATGTTGTTAATATTTAGATCATAGATAATTCCATCATCAGCTAAATCTTGATTTAGTTGTTTGATTTCTGATTGAGTTAATGTCGTTTTATTTTTCATTTTTCTTATCCAAATATGAAATTAAATAATTGTTTTTCTTTCTCTGTCAAATCGGATAGATGGCTAGATAGTAAGTTTTTGAAGTTTGTATCACTATTGATTTTCTCTTCAATCACTTTCAAGAATTTCACTGCAATTTTTTGTTTTCTGGCTTCCTCCTTTTCAATTTCAGCCTGTAATTGAGCTTTTAATTTTTCAATCTTGCTATTTGTCATCTTTAACTCCAATTTATGTAATAAATGATAAAAATTTTGGGGCGGAACGCCTTTATCGCTATGCGACCGTGTGGATAAATTGTGCAAAACTTATTCTAAGTTTTACACCGAATTTACCCACACTTAAAGGCTATTTTTTGTTTTTTACCACAGTCACTTCGCCCCCTTACGTGGGCTGTTCGGGATATTTCATCTTTTCCCGCTTTTGGAGGCGGAAAAAGATGAAACACCACTCACCGTTCTTGTGGAAAAAAACAAAAAATGAATACATCGAGCTACCGATAATAATCGGTTTATTACCCTAGCATAGCAAAAATTTAATACAAATCAAGGTGTTTATTTAGTCAAATTTTTTCTTAACCATCAGGGTTAAAAATGGTATCGTATGCCTAATAAAAATTTTCACTTCGGCAATCAATCTATGATTTTTTATGGACTAATGCAGGATAGCAATAAATGCCCGAAAGTGTGCCACTTTTCAAACATTAAATTTTAGTATGTAGGGTTATGATTGGAAAAGATAAAGTAAGAGTAGTCTCTTATATAGATAGCAGTTTGAGAGAGAAATTGTCTCTCTTAGAAATGGAAACTGGTGTAAATTCCAGTCAAATTATTTCAGTTGCTTTATCATCTGTCTTTAACGAAATTGAACCATCATTTGACGAGATTTTACCTAAAAGGGAACTTGAAAAAAAATATATGAAAGTTGCATTTACTCTATCAGAGATAGAAGCTCTAAAACTTTTTTCAAAGTTTCACGGTCATTCTTTTAGTGATGAAGTCATCTTTAGAGTACTTTCAACATTATCAAAAGAACCTAAATTATTTGATGATGAATTACGAGAACTCACCTCACTAAAAACGGCACTAAATCAAATTGGGCGTAACATAAACCACATAGCAAAAAAAACATCAAATGATATTAAGCAAAAAAACTTGCAACCTTTCCTTGAAGATGTCTTATGTAAGATTGATTTAGTAGATAAAAAATTAGAGGCGATTATTAGTAAATCGGTAGATAGATGGGCGTTCGTATCGACAAAGAATGGTTAGCTAAAAGAGTTAGTAAAAATAAAAATTCTAGTTTAGTTAATATTGGAAATCGTAACTTTAGGAAAAATACTGTTTTTGATTATCATTCATCGAATAGGCAATCAAAACAAAATTCTAATGAAGTAATGATTAAAATTACTAGTAAAAGTAAAAACCTAAAATCATTAAAAAATCACCTAGATTACATTTCAAGAAATGGTGATATACCTATTGAAGATGAACAGGGATTAACCTATTTTGGTAAAGAAGATGTTCGTAATTTGCGTGATAATTTTCGTGATAATGGCATTAAAATTAAACGAAAGGGAGAGTTAAAAAGAGAGATTAGCCAAACTGTTAATATGGTTTTTTCAATGCGTAGTCATAAAGATGTTTCTGAAGAAAAATTGAAAAAATCAGTACACGCAACGTTAAAAAAATTATATCCAGATCATATGTATTCTTTGGCTTATCACGGAGACACAGATAATCCACATTGCCACGTTGTTTTAAAAGTTGCTGATGAATTGAATAATCGCCTCAATTTGAATTTATATGATTTGCAGCAAATGAGAAATAAATTTGCTCATTATTTACGTTCTTTATCAGTCGAAGCTAAGGCTACACCTTTTAAAAAAATGGTGAACAAGTTACCTTCTATGGCAGTAGAAATCGTTGATTTTGGAAAAGCAAATTATCAATTTTCAGAAAAAAATTCGAGTAGCTATTTTATTAAATATAAAAATCAATATAAAAAAGAAATTGTACTATGGGGAAAAGATTTAGAAAAAACTATAAAAGATAATGCTATTAAAATTGGTGATAAAGTGATCGTTAAGATAGATAGAGTTGAAAAAAAAGAGGTTATCCTTACATACCGTGATAAACATATAGATGTTCAACAAAAAGCGATTGTTAATAAAAATCATTGGTCTCTTTCTGTTGTTGAGAGGGCTATATCTCAAGTTAAACCAGAGACACTTTCTACGGAAAAATCGACTAAGAATGATAATGCGGAGAAATTTAATTACAATGCGTTGAAAAAGAAATTGTTCGATATGAAGCAAAAAACATCGCCAGAGAAAGATAATGACCGGGAACGATAAGGAAAAAAACCGTACCAAGTACGGTTTTTAGTGGTTTATCCATTTTGACCTCTAAGCATACAGATGACATTACTCGGAAAATAAGAGTATATACTAGATTTTGATATATTTACTCGGTCTGATATTTTATTGACAGTCCAACCTGCTTTTAGTAATTCTTCTATTAGTTCTATATTATCCTTATTCATTTTAATAGGTCTGCCACATTTTATGCCTTTCTCTTTGGCAAATTGGATACCTGCTTTTGTTCTCTCTATAATCATATTACGTTCTAATTGAGCGAATACGGCACTTAGATGAAAAAATAGCTCACCCATCATATTACTTGTATCAATATTATCGGTAAGACTAATAATATTGACTTTTTTCTGCTTTAAAATTTCAATACAACTACATAATTGAGGAACACTCCGCCCTAGACGATCTAGTTTCCAAATGACTAAGGTATCTCCTTCTCGCAAAAATTCTATTGCTTTGTTTAACTCCTTGCGGCTATCCGAGGCACCGCTGATTTTTTCGCTAAAGATACGTTCACAGCCGTATTTTTGTAGCTCGTTAATCTGCATTTCATAATCTTGTTCTTTTTTTGATACCCGGGCATAGCCTACAAGCATATTCTTTTCTCCTACTCTTGTTTAAATAACTTATCATATACCTATTCCAAATAATTTTCCAAAAATAATAAAAGTATTATTTTTTGGAATGAATTTACTTGCTTTAAGGACGTATAAAAAAAACTCCAAAAACTGATCGGTTTTTGGAATTTTAAGGAGCTAGAAATGGCAGGTGTGAACAAAGTAATTTTGGTCGGCAGACTAGGCAATGAACCGGAATTAAGAACAATGCCGAACGGTGAGGCGGTTGCTAATATTAGTGTTGCAACTAGCGAGTCTTGGACGGATAAACAGACAGGAGAAAGAAAGGAAGTAACTGAATGGCATAGGGTTGTTTACTGGTCGAGGTATAGGGCAAGGTTTGAATACTCAAAATCCCAAAGAATTACCTCATAAACAAAACTATTCGGAACGTTTAGGGCAAATCACCGGGCGAGCAGGGCGTAATCTTATCAATTTGATACGAAATCAAGGCGGACGAAACAGGAAAATACTACCGCCGACAAAATAATTGACATCATTTTTTAATAATGCGGTTCAGCCGTAGAGATTTTTACACGCTGAAATCAGATTTTTGATTAAAAAATAAACTAAAAAGAGGGCTTTATGCGTTACTTTTCTCCATTAATTTTATGCTTTTCTTGCTTAATTTTGTTGGCTGGTTGCTCGGCTACTACGTGGCCGAGCGACTTAGCCGGAACAAAATTAGAGCCAATTAATAAATCAACTCATATTCAGGAGACAAATAATGAGTAGTGCTACTGAGAAATTAATCGAACAAAGTCAAGATTTTGAAGCGACAAAAACCTATTTACTGGAAAAATCAAATAAAAGAGCGTGGTTAGTTACGTGGATAATGACGGCGATTACGCTGTTACTTTGCCTTTCTGTTTTCTTCCTTTTTCCATTAAAAACCGTTGAGCCGTATGTTATTCGAGTAGATGCCGCAGGCGTGCCGGATATTGTAACGGCATTAAATGAAGAAACTTTAGAAACAGACGAAGCCATAGATAAATATTTTGTGGCTCGCTATGTTCGATCTCGTGAGGGGTATATCTACGAAACCAATAAACAGGACTATGCTTTAGTCCAGTTAATGAGTGATGAAGCGGTAAAAGTTGGTTATGACGATGAATTGGATTTACCTAATTCAAAGGATAAAACGCTAACTAATCAAGGAAAATTAGTACCGGAAATTATCTCGATTGTGCTTGGTGAAAGTGAGAAAAATAAAACGGCGACTATCCGTTTTAGAGCGGTAAAAACAATGTTTACACATAATACAAAATCGGCAGAGACCTTTGTTGTTACCTTATCGTATGAATATCACCCGGAAATAGATATGTTAGAGGGCTACCGTCTTGATAATCCGTTAGGTTTTGTTGTTACCAGTTACCGTAAAGACAAGGAGATTTAATATGCGAAAAATAAGCCTAGCTATTATCATCAGTCTGCTTTCTCAAGGTATTTACGCCGCTTCTGCTCCGGTTAAATCCCGTTATGACAGCCGTATGCAGACACAAACCTACAATGCTCTTGATGTTACCGAAATCAAAGTTAAAGACGGTTTTGCGACCGCAATCTTATTTGATAATGATGAACGAATACTTGATATGGCAAGTGGTTTTTCTGATGGGTGGGAATTTAAAGATACGGCGAATGTTATCTACGTTAAACCTGTGGCATTAGAAGTAGAGGGAGAGGAGGGGAATAAGGCTATTTTTGAGCCAAAATTAAAAGAGTGGGATACAAACTTTTTGGTAATGACAAACAAACGTAATTATGTCTTCGATCTTATTCTTGTTGAGGATTTAAAAAAAGCGAGCTATCAAGTTAATTTTCGCTATCCACAAGAAGAACGGCGAAATGCACAGAAAAAAGCGGCACAAGCGAAAGAAAATGCCGAAAAAGAGCAGATAGAAAGTGCATTACAGAAAATTCAAACGCCGAGAAACTGGGATTTTTCAATGAAAGTACGTAAAGGTAGTGAGACGATAGCCCCAGATTATGCCTATGATGACGGTTTATTTACGTATTTAGGCTTTGCTAGAGATAAAACGTTTCCCGCTGCCTTTTTGTTAGAGGGGAAACAAGAAAGCCTATTGAATACACACGTCAGAGAAAATGGGCGTTATCAAGTTTTGGTTATTCAGAAAACTGCAGAAAAAATAGTGCTACGTAGTGGCGACAAAGTTGTAGGTATTTTTAACGGTAGCTATGGCAAAAATCCAGCTCCTTATAATACCACTATCTCAAATGAAATAACTCGTGATGTTGTAGGGGGGGAATAAATGAATAAAGATCAACCTGAAAAAAGCACAACAGAATTAAATACGGATCATAAACCGGAAGTGAGCAAGGTAAATAATCAGCGACAACGTAATAAAAAATTAGCCTTTGTTTTGTTTGCTTTAGCTCTTATCCCCATTATCTTTACAGTAAACAATTTCTATAAACTGAATGCCAAAAAAGAAGAGGAGCAAGCCGTCAAGGAAGCCCCAACATTTAAAGTAAAATCTCGTGATTTTGCCGAACCTCAAGAACCGTCTCCGGAAATTTTATCAACGGAAACACAGCCGTCAGTTCCTGCAGTATTCTCAAGTGAGGAAAATACGGAAACGCATCCCACCCCGCCTAAATTGATTAAGTCAAAAAGTAAGTTGATGATTGAGCGATCATCGGTTACGTCATCAGGAGAAAGCAATACTTTACCGGAAACTGAACAAATAGAAAACGGACAAGTTATCTCTGATAAACAGCTTACTCATAGCGATGGTGATATTTTCCAATCTACGGCGTATTCTGCTCGAAAAGCACAAAAATCGCCCTACAACGCTAATTTATTACTCAAAAAAGGAACATTCATTCAATGTTCGTTACGAACAAAAGTTGTTTCAACGATTGCCGGAAATATAGGCTGTATCGTAGCTCACGATGTATATAGTGCGAATGGCAATGTATTACTTATAGAACGTGGTTCAGAGATTTTTGGCGAATTTCGTAGCGGTCAACTTAAACAAAGTGAAGATCGCATTTTTGTAATTTGGAGTGAGATTAGAACACCTAAAAATGTGGTTATCAATATTGATTCCGGTGCTACTGATGAACTAGGCGGCACAGGTATTCAGGGTTGGACTGATACACATTTTTGGCAACGTTTCGGAGGAGCGATATTACTTAGTTTGATTGATGATACCGCCGGTTATTTAGCCTATCGCCAAGATAGACGATCAGGTTATGACTATACGGAGTCATCAAGAGAGGCTACTCAACAGATGGCACAAACAGCAGTTGAAAATATGATAAATATTCCGCCTACTCTATATAAAAATCACGGTGATCTTGTCGGTGTATTCGTAGCAAGAGATATTGATTTCTCAAGTGTATATAAATTACGGAGAAAGTAGATGAACGCTCCAAACCTCAATTTAACCGGAAGAAATATTTCTATATTGCACGAAACACAATCTTTATTTGGTGAATATTTGACAATAGACGGTGTAACAGAAGTTGCGGTAAATAGACCTAATGAGATTTTTATTGAAAAAAACAGTTGTTGGGAATATGTAAGGGCGGAGCAAATTACCTATGATAGTTGTTTCCGCTTTGCTAATGCCCTTGCTACTTATAACTCAGATATTATCCACGAAACGAAACCGATTTTATCAAGTGTACTTCCCTCTGGTGAACGTGTTCAGGTTGTAATGCCTCCGGCGACTGAAAAAGACACTATTAGTATTACTATCAGAAAGCCGAGCCAGACCTTTTTTTCACTTGATGATTATGTGAAAGATGGCTTTTTTAATCGTGTTATTAAGCAAACCAAGCAACTATCAGAAGTAGATAGAGAATTACTGACATTATATGAGCAGGGAAAATATGATGACTTTCTGAAAAAAGCGGTGCGAGTTGGAAAAAATATCGTTATCGCTGGAGAAACAGGGTCAGGTAAAACAACCTTGATGAAAGCCTTAATAGATTACATTGCCTTAGATGAACGTTTAGTAACGATACAAGATACGCCGGAATTGGCAATGCGTAACCATAAAAATTATGTTCATCTTTTCTATCCGAGTGAAGCGAAACATAACGATATTATTACGGCAACCAGCTTATTAAAATCTTGTTTACGTATGAAGCCGGACAGAATTTTGCTTGCAGAATTAAGAAGTGGAGAAACCTATGATTTTATCAACGTGGTTTCTTCCGGTCATAAAGGATCTATTACCTCTTGCCATACTGGATCCGTCAAAGAAACGTGGGAACGTTTAATTATGATGACCTTACAGAATGAGCAAGGAAGAACGCTACCCTATGATGTCATTCTAAGATTACTGGTACAAACTATCGATATTATTGTTCACGTGACGAAAACGCCGGAACACGGTCGCCATATTACCGAAATTTACTTTGATCCAATGCGTAAATTGGGAGTGGACAATGCGTGAAAAAATGAAGATCGCTTTTATCTTAGTTGTAATGTTGCTGATAACCTATTTTAGCTCTGGGTTAGCCCTATTCTTGTTAAATGGTATAAAGCTAAAGGTGGCGTTATCTCGTTATTATGCCCTACTACCGTTAGAAGCACTGATTAACGGTTATCCCAAAGTATTAGAAGCCTTTAGCATAGGTTTTTGCGTAAGCATAATTATTGTAGGTGTAATGTACCTCGTTCAACATAAAAAAGCCTCGTTATATGGAGACGCTAAATTTGCGACTATGGCTGAAATTCAAAAAATGGGACTTTTAGCCAAAGAGGGCGGAATTATTGTCGGAAAAACCGGGGGGAAATTATTACGTTTTATTGGTTCTCAATTTGTTTCCTTAGCCGCTCCAACACGGGGTGGAAAGGGTATCGGTATCGTTATCCCTAATTTGCTTGAGTGGGAACAATCAGCAGTCGTACAAGATATTAAAGATGAATGTTATCGGCTTACCAGTAAATATCGCCAAAACATATTGGGACAAAAAGTCTATCGATTTGCACCATTTGAACGGAATACAGATTGTTTTAATCCGCTAGATTATGTGGATATGTCAGATAGAGCGAGAGCCGAGTTAGATCTCAAAAGTCAGGCGATGGGATTATATCCGCTTGTCGGCATACCGGATAAAGATTTCTGGAGTGAGCAGGCTCAGAATTTATTTATAGCGGTTGCTTTTTTGTTGTGGGATATGAAACTAAAACATTTGACAGACTGGGACTTTACTTATGCAAATTTATTACGTTTACAAAGTGGTTTTGATGGTGAAGCTGACGAGAACGGCGAAATTCAGCGAGTAACTTTTGAAGAACACGCTAAATTATGTATTCAGGCAAATATTGCTCACCCGGCAACCATTGATAAGTTAAACGTGTACTTCTCAGCCTGTTCTTCATCAAAAACTAAATCCGGTATTGATAGTACGTTTACAACGCCTTTGATGACTTTTCAAAATGATATTGTTGAAAGAGCGACATCACGTAGTGATTTTGATCTCCGGAAACTTCGCCGGGAGAAGATGACAATTTATTTTCACATCTCGCCAAGAGATCTTCTTATTGCCCCTCAAATAGCCAATCTGTTCTTTAATATGGTTATTGTAACAAATACAGACGAGCTACCGGATAATAACCCCGCCTTAAAATATCAACCGTTGTTATTACTAGATGAATTTACTGCAATGGGTATGTTGAGCATTATTAACAAATCCGTTGCTTATATCGCCGGGTATGGGCTAAGACTGTTGCTTATTTACCAAACGCAATCGCAGCTTAGAGCCGATAAGCCAGAGGGATACGGTATTCAAGGTGCAGAAAATTTATTAGGTAATATTTGGTGCAAAATCTTATATGCACCGAGTGAGCAAAAAGACGCCGAAGAATATTCCAAAGTGTTAGGCAATATGACCGTAGATAAAATTAGCCGAAATAAGAGTAAAAATTCAAATAGCCGGGGGATTAGCGATACGGCTCGCCCGTTGCTCTATCCACAGGAATTTAAGCTCATTGGCGAAACTAAAGAGGTCATTGTAATGAATAACAGCAAGCCGATTATGTGCGATAAGGCAATTTATTATAACGACCCTTATTTTATTGATAAGTTGAAATCGGTTTCGCCGAGATTGAAAAATCTAGGTAAGAAATTGCCAACGAAAGCCCAGTTGGAAGAAGCGATGTTTAGTGGTGAACTATCAGCTAAAAAAATTAATTAACAATATCTGTGCATAACAAGGGGGATAAATGGTTACAAAGTCAGTAATAACAAGCATAGTGAGTTGTGTTTGTTTCTTGAGCGGTTGCGGTATCCCGCCTAAGCCCGTATCAATCGATATGTCCGCTCCGACAGCTTATTTTAATGATATATATAGTCAGACTAAAGTAGGAAATATATCACTAAATAAGGGGGATCATAACGGTAAAAATTGGAAACAATCATACATTAACCTCAATAGAGATGATTATATTGCGGAGCAGGAAAAAATAAGATTTTTCTATTTTGCACAGCACGCTGATGTTATCAATATTTACGGACTACCGGATAGAACATCAAATTATCGATATTGGCTAAAAGCGAATGGCGTTGATGGGAAAATCAATGAACATTACTTAGGATTGCCTAAAAATACTGTAAATATTACTTTTACAAGGGAGCAGGAAAATGAACAAGAGTAAAATTGCTGTTGCGATATTAGCGAGTAGTATTAGTGTCTCATCATTTGCCGGTTTAGATTTATCGCCGGTTAATAAAGGACTTAGTGCAGAGGCGGAACTGGCTTGTACCGTTATTTTGTGTATGGCTTCATCAGAGGGATATAAGGTCGCTGAATGTCGTGATCCAATTCGTAAGTATTTTAAGATTAAAGCTAAAAAATGGCATAAAACCATTCAGAAACGCAAAAATTTTTTGAAACTATGTCCTGATGAAACTGCTAGTAATGATATGAAACTTGCTACTTTAACGTATGCTTACGCCGAACAAGCTCACGGTTGCGATGTAAATACGCTAAATCAGCAAATTGAACGGAAAAGAATACGAGTAAAAGATGATGATAGTTATGCTTACCGCACCTATTATCGAGTATTAAACAAACTCCCGGCGTTTTGTGCAAATATCTATAAACACGAATACACAGATTGGAAAAAACCGAAAAATATCTGTTCAAGTGATTGGTATGATAGCACAAGTTGGCAAAGAGGAAGTGTTGCAACGATTACAGGTTATAAACAGGTCGGTAGAGGTGATAATGCCTATGAACAGCCTATTTATCATTATGAGCCGATTAACAAGACTTGTTGGGTAAACCAATAATTATATGTTTATATAAATGTATCTATAACCCGGGTATTTATCCGGGTTTTTTATACCCCTCTCTAGGCACCATCTATAAAAACATATTTGTATAAAAATATTTTTATATTTTTGTAGATTTGTATTTTTGTATGTTGTATGATTGGTTGTGTAGGGGATAGCTATGTTAGCTATCGTGATGAATATCTATCTAGTTTGCGAGGTTACGATGAAAGTTATTTCTGTACTTAGTCAGAAAGGGGGAAGTGGGAAAAGTACCATATCTATTAACATTGCTCGTTGTTTACAGTTGAAAGGGTATAATGTTGTACTTATTGATACTGATCCGCAGGCTTCCGCAAGAGAATGGGGGGCTATATCTTCAGAGGAATTTTTTCCGGTGTATGGGTGCGATAAGGGCGTATCTGAAAAAGAGATTAAGCAATTAGAAAAAGTAGCCGATTTTGCAGTGATTGATGGTGCTCCAAGAATAGAAAAAAGTATGGCTGACGCTATACGCCTTTCTAACTTTATTCTAATTCCATTAAAGCCCTCACAATTTGATATATGGGCTTGCAAAGATAGTATTGAGCTTGTACAAACCCGAATGCAGATTGATGAACGATTAAAAGCGGGATTAGTGCTTAGCCAGACAAATAAGCAAACCAATTTAACTAAGGAGGTTTTACAGTTTATTGATGAAAACTTTGATATACCGTTACTTTCTCAAAGCACAGGGCTTAGAGTGAGTTATGCAGAAGTGCTAAGTGATGGGCGTACTGTTTTTGAGGGGCAATCGAAAGAAGCCAAAGAAGAAATTACACAAATTACTGATGAAATTTTAAAAATGTTAGGAGTACCAAATGAGCAAGCCTAAATTAACGAAAGGATCATTATCGCTAGGGGGTATTGAAAAAAAGGCAATGCCGACCCTTAAATCTGATTTATCTTCCAATGAACAACAAACATCTATCTACTTAAATTCAGAGGTGTATAAGGCGGCTAAACAGTATGCGATGTTAAATGATATGAGCTTTAAACAATATGTGAATGAGCTCATAAGATCTGATTTAGAACAAAAGGGATTGATATAAATATATATTTATAGTTATGTATAAAAATACAAAAGTGCAAAGTAATAGTATTTTATAGAGGAGAAATTTATGAATGGTTACACCGTTTTTTTAGAGGATAAAGGACAAGATTTATTACGTCTTATTGTGGATAAGGATAATAAAATTGTTGATGTTCAACCCACTACAAGCAAAGTTTTTGTGGGTTCATTTTTTCTTCCTAAACTGAATAAAATAGGTTTTGGTGCCGTTTTATATCAACAGAACATACACCCAGATTACCTCGAAGAAAGAAAACTCACTTTGATTTATAAAGTGAAATATATTAAAGATCAATAATACAAATATATATTTGTATTATTATATAAATATATCTAAGGAGATATTATGATTTCTCAAGAAGAACGCAATCAACGCCAAAAAGCTGTGCAATTTGCACTAGATAATAATCGCCTTGAGGGGTTGGATATGGATGAAGATGTTTTAGCACTCTCTCAAGAATGGATAGACGGAATAATCAGTTATCAAGAGTTTCGGGAGAAAGTCTATGAAATACACGGGATCTGATCCATTCACTGATGAAAACGGCGTATTGCTTAATAAGAAAGGCATTAAAGACCAAAATGAGTTAGATCGGGTTGAACGTACCTTTTCCTATATGAGGGCTATCGAATTAGAAAATAGCCCGATTAAGGGAAAGTTCAATCTAGCTCATCTTAAAGCTATACACAAACATCTATTCGGTGATATTTATTCTTGGGCAGGTAAAGTAAGAGATGGCTACCTACAAAAAGGGGAGCAAGATTTTATGATGGGTTATCGTATTGTCCCGGAGGCAGACAAACTTTTTACCCAATTAAAAAAAGAGCAATTTCTGAAAAATACGGAGCCGGAAAAAATCGCCGGGAGATTAGCCTATTATATGGGGGAAATTAACGCAATTCACCCCTTTAGAGAGGGGAACGGTAGAACGCAAAGGGTATTTATAGCTCAACTCGCTAAGGAAGCCGGGTATGAATTAAATTTCAAGAATATCACTCAAGAGCAAATGATAGAAGCCTCAATACAGGCTCATAGATTGAACTACAAGCCATTAGAGCAGATTATTAGTAATGGGTTAAGCAAAGCTGAGAGGTCTCCCGTAGATTTATATAGGAAAGCCAAAAAGGAGTTATTGTCTAAATCAAAAGAAATTTCAGTAAAAGAAATTGAAAGGTAAGATTTAGAATGTTTCAAGCTCTATTAAATATTTTTTCCTAGCAATACCTCCTCCATAGCCACCTAAACTATGATCTTGTCTAAGCACCCTATGACAAGGAACAAGAATAGAAATTTTATTCTTCCCATTAGCTGAAGCAACTGCTCTTGTAGAGTTTGGTATATTCATCTGCTTAGCTTGTTGTGAATAGGAAACAGTTTTCCCAAAAGGGATATTCAATAAATATTGCCAAACTGATATTTGAAAATCAGTACCAATGAAATCCAAAGGAATGTCAAATTCCTCTCTTTTCCCCGAGAAATACTCAGTTAATTGCTGTTCTAATTCAAAAAAGTATTCTGTTTTTTGATTAATTAAATTTGAATGGCGTTTTTTTATAATTTCTTTTAATTCAGTTTCTAGCATTTTTCGATCTAAAAACTCCAACAAACAAAGCCCTTTTAGGGTAAAAATAGCTACCATCTCTCCAATTGGAGTATCTAAAAAAGAATAAAAAAGCTCATTTTTAGCTTGGTTTTTAGTATTATTTAGAATGAAAAAAATTCTTTTTATTCGAATATAGGCACCTAACGACAAATCAAAATTTCTTTTAAAGTAATTTTTATATTCTTGTAGTTCTTTTTCTGATTTAATAGGGTGTTCCAAATAGGATTTAGGTGGATATTCTTGATGATTCAACCAATAAAAATAGCTGTTTTTATCAGTAATATTTGATAATAATTTGAGCGTACTATCTAATGATATAACGCCCAAATTATGATTATTTTTAGATAATTTCATTATGATTTAAAATTAGTTTCTAATTGAGGGTGATCATAGAGGTGACTAGTACATCTATGAGCAATGATTGTTTTAGTTGCCTTTTCAATTTCAGTAATGATGTGATCGCTCATTGCATTTCCATAGCTAAAACGCTGAATTCCCAGTTTTCTCAATTCTTCAATATCAGTTAAATTTGGTAATGACATTACGTTAAGTGGAATAGTGATATTATTCAATATAGCTTTAATATCATTGACTTGTTGCAAACAAGGGACAAATATTCCATCTGCTCCGGCATTTTGATAAGCAATAGATCGCTTAATTGTTTCATCTAATGGATTTTTTAGGATTAGGTAGGTATCAGTTCTGATATTTAAATAGAAGTCATCAAAACCATTTTCCAATAGCTCTTTTTTTATTTCTTTAACAAGTTTACAGAAATTATCTATATCTTGTAAGCCTTCTCCACTTATAAGGCTATCCTCTAAATTTACACCAGAACAGCCCATCTTAGCTAATGTTAAAATGTTTTTAACTATATCTTTGTGATTGTTGGCATACCCTTTTTCAACATCTACAGATAAAGGAATATTAATAACTTTTAAAATTTGTGCTACTACGCCTTTTAAATCATCAAAGGAGATTTTCTGTCCGTCTTGATAACCAAAAGTGTTACAAATTCCCCAGCTTGTTGTACCTAGGGCTTTAAACCCAGCTTGTTCGTGAACAATAGCTGATAAGCTATCCCAAACATTGCCAATTATAAGGCAATCATTTTCTTTAATAAGATGTTTCATAAAAATCCTCGCTAAAATAATAAAGGAATTGCTTTGTTGAAGTGCTTGATATCAGTTTCTAAATTCAGCTATACCGTGAAATCCGTGTACTCTTAGGCTATTATCTAAGAATTTTTTCTCTAAATCAATAGCTTTATAATTATTGATTAAATTCCAATTTAATTCCTTAGCAAATGTTAATATGTTATCAGGATCTATGCCAAAAATATGCGGTTCACCTATATTTTTTAGCTCCCTATTTAATTCAGTTGCTCCAAAAAAATTTAGGTTTCCATCAATATATTGCTTATAGGCATAATCAAAGACTATTGTACAATCTTTAATAAAATAATTTTTAATATTATTAAATAAATCAACAACAGTTTCTTTATTTAAAAAATAACTAACACCTTCCCATAATATAAAGGTAGGAGAGTGTTTTGGAATTGAATTTTGTTTTAATATATCTAGTAAATTTTCTGTACCAAAATTTATTGGAATAAAAATGCTTTTATGTTTTTTATTTATTTTTTCTAAAATGACTTTTTCTTTATATTCAAGCATAGATTTTAAATCTAATTCATATACCTTAAAATTATGAAGATGATCATAAAATCTTATACTTCTACTATCTAACCCTGAGCCTAAGATTATTATCTGACCTGAGTTATTATTTTTTATCCAATGTAATAAGCTTTCATCAAATTGTTTTGTTCTAACCAAATGATAGTGCATACAGCCAGGAACTCTAACTAATAAATCTTCTATTGATTTATTTATATTTACCAAAAAATGTTGCCAGTTTGGAGATACAAAATATTTTGCCAAGTAATCAGGGTTTGAATTATCTTTCTCTGATAATAATGCCCGCATTAAAGCTGTAACGCTTGCACTTTCTATAAAATCAGAATGCTGTCTAGTTGGTGCTTTATTTTTCATAACTATCTCTCTGAACAGAATTAACGGCTCTAAAAATACATCTATTCCTTTCTTTTTCATCAAAATTATATTCTTTAAATAAGAAATCCAATCCTATTGAATAAGTGTTTTTAGAAATAAAATCATTAAACCAATTGCTTAGTGGGATTAATTTATTGTTTGATGAATAAAAACTGTCATTATATCTTAAACCAGAATGGATGCAATCATTATCCATATACAAGAAATAATTATTATTTTTTAATAACAAAAGTTGATTTATTTTAGATTTTTGTTTCCATTCTTTAATTGATTTGTCAGATATATTTAACCAATTCCTGTGATGATTATTCATTATATTTAGAAACAATATTTGCATAATGTCACTGGATGTTGTATACGAACCAA
Organism: Muribacter muris; assembly: GCF_004569585.1. Taxonomy (NCBI): domain Bacteria; kingdom Pseudomonadati; phylum Pseudomonadota; class Gammaproteobacteria; order Pasteurellales; family Pasteurellaceae; genus Muribacter; species Muribacter muris. The sequence goes on from NZ_SPPA01000030.1 coordinate 18,577, forward strand.
ATATTATATCTTTATTATTTGATATGATACTATTATATTTTTTAATTAAATAATTATTAATATGTTTGCCTTTTTCTTTGTAACCCCAATTATCTTTTTTAGAAAAAATTTGTTTCTCAAAATATTTAGAAACTACTCCATCTGCAGCATCAAAAAATACAAAGGTATTTTTACTTTTTATTTTTTGATGAATATACTCAAAGTTTAGTATAGCACCATAACCACCAGAACTAGATCCTATTATTAACTTATTGTTAAATGTTCTATTATCATTTTTTTTAACCCAATCAATAGCATAGTCAATGTTATTTTTTCCATAGTGAAAAACTTTAACTTTTTCACCTTTAAAAGAATATGTTGTTTTTTTATTTCCTATAAATAAATCGGCAGTACAATAAGGTAAATTTAAAATAGTCCAATCTTTTGAAAAGTTATTTGGGTTGTTCAAATCCAACATACCTTGCCAATAGGTTGGTTTATTATAAGGCAACATGGCACTTTCTTCATATGTATTAATTGGGTATTTTCCTTTCTTTATGCTATTACAAGAATGAAAATCCCAACAAGCTCCCCCTCCATTGAAAAATATTAGTAAATTATCATTGCCTTTTTTATATGAAAACTCATAAGGAGTACCATCGGCACATTTTTGATTTTCTGAATGGGAAATAATAGTTTCCCATTCAGCATTAGCAAATCCAATAGAAAAAAATGATAAAAATACAAAAAATAGTTTTTTAATCATTATTTTCCCCCCAAATAATTTCTAATTCTTTTTTATTTTTAAATGTCCCGTCTGAAGTAACTAATTCCCCATTTAGATTTCCTGCCTCAAAAATATACATTTGAGGAATTGGAGGTAGCCACTTGCCGTAAGGAGGGAACTCTTTATCAATTAAAGATAATATAACTCTTTGAATTAAAATACCCTCCGCTAAAGGTGGTGCTCCTGTAAAAATAGGCACAGCTTTTTTAGCTTCAATCCACTGAGTAATTTTTTCATATTTTGGGAAATGTGGAAGTTTAGGAGACCATAATCTAATTAATTTATCCGTAATTTCTGGAGTGATATTAGCATTTTCGTCAATACCATACCAATCTTCAATAAACATACTATCTTTTTCAAATTTATATAAATGAGCAGCCCAGCCTACTACAGAACAAGCAAGAATTAATTTTGTTGATTGGCTTTTTCTAAAAGCTTTATGTAAAGCAAATTTTTCTTTGATAACATAAAAATCTAATTGATCTAAAATTAAATCACAACCATCTACAAAATTTTCAGCATTCTCTACTGTAATTCCATCTTTATAAATTTCTATATCAATATCACCAGCAAGATTATATACTAGATTTCCAACAACCTCAGCTTTATTCTGTCCAATGGTATCTTTACTTGCACCATATTGTCTATTTATATTAGACCAATCAAAATTATCTGGATCAGCAAGTTTTAGTTTTTTAACACCAAATCTAGCTAGACGAAGAGCCATTGCCCCACCAATTCCACCGCAACCAGCAATACCAATAGTAGCATTAGAAATAATATCCTGTGCCTCTTTCCATTCTCTCTCATTTGCACCTAAGAAAATTTCAGTTCGGCTAATACGCTCTTTATAGTTTGGTTCGTTTTTAGAACCTCTTAATAGGATAGTTTTCATATTTTACTCCATTTCTAGATTTAGAAAGATGATAATGAATTAATTTTATTTTGATTTATTTGATTATTTAAAACTACCTCTGGTTTTTGTAAAGTATCAAACTTCATAATTTTTACTTCTCCATATTCTCTATGAAATGAAACGCCTAGATGCTCAGAAAATCCTAGTTTTTCAAAATATCTATATAAATTAGGACTACAATCCATAATAATCCATCGAATATTATTTTTTATACAAAAATTTACAACAGCTAAGGCTAAATAAAATCCTAATCCCTTTGATCTGTAATTTTTTTGTACCATATATCTAGTAACGATAGCTAATTTTTCATCATCTCTCTTTAGAAATTTATCTAGCTGATATAGATTTTCATAGTATTTAATTTCATTTTTGGAGTCAGGATAAATATGAATTCTAGACGTACCAATTATTTCCTTTTTTTCATTTTCTGCAATGATGATAGTTGATAGTTTCTCTAAATTATCAATGATTTCTTTTGTTGTATGATTTGCGTAATCTTGATTTCTTCTCATTTCCTCAAAGTATATTTGATACCACAAACGATACACCTCTTTCCTTTGGTTGTTTTTACATAACGAGAAAACTATATTTTTCATAAAATATTTCTTTAAGATATTTAGATACTAAGTTAATATGCTCATATCTATGGCAATTCCAAAAACCGATCAGTTTTTGTGGTTGATTATCAGGTTTTCTAAAAAATCATACAAAAATTATTTTCCAATATCTTTTTGTATAGTTTGTTGATATGCTTTAATTGGTACAGGAAGCTCACCTTTTTCTACTATATACATCAAAACAAGCCGTATAACATCACTCATAGATAATCCAAGTTTTTGAACTGCTAAGTTAGCTTGTTCTTTTAATCTAGGCTCGATATTGGCTTTTACATAGGTTTGACTGACCATAATTTGACCTCTCAAGAAATATACTATGCTTAGTATGACTATTTTCAATAAAATTTACACAAAATATAGGCAGAAAATGTTAAATTTGTGAACAGTATCACATTTTTATGTTTAATCAGATCCTATGGAGAATAATCAGTAAATTTTTCTTGGTACTTGCCAAGAGTAAGGCGATATTCCTTGTAGAACATTTTTCCGTAGGCGTGGTTTAGTCAAGGGCGTGCTTGCACGGCAAAGTGAACCCTTGACGAAACCCTTGAGCCGGAGGATAAAATTTCGGAGAGGAATACCGCCTACTTATACAGTGAATAAGTAGATATTTAATAGAAAACGTAGATCTTTCTTGATCCTATGGGCGAGTTGTTGTAAAGTTCGTGGGTGAGCTGATAGCTCAATAGAAATGAACCGATTTAGAAAGAGAAAAAGCACCCCTGCAAGAGTGCTTTTTCAGAAGTGTTTAGTAGCCACCAAGCCATATTAAACACA
>NZ_SPPA01000031.1:0-18455 GCF_004569585.1 Muribacter muris
GCGAGCAGTAACACCCGCAATAAACAGTTCAATCAGTTTGTTTTGCTTGTACTGACTTAAACGACTTCTTCTCATAGGGATTATTCTAACCTGAAATTAGATTTCCCTAGTTATCTAGTACAGCCCCTTATTTTAAGAGGACTTTCCTATGAAAAAATTATTAGCTATCTTAGCAATATCTACTATGTTGACTGCTTGTGCTGGTACAGAGGATATCAATGCTACGCGTGGTTTAAATTCATCTCGTGTTACAAAAGCAGAGCTTGAACAATATAATAAGCAACGAGTAAATGAAGTCGCTGAAGCTCAAACTCAGGCTGCTAAAGCACAAGGATATGCTGAAACTATTCGTCAAGGTGCTTCGGCTGTTCAAGAAGGTATCGGTGCTGTTAAATCTATAATGAGTGTATTTGGTGTATATCGTTAATATGAAATTTTAAAGTAACTGTATATAAAAAATAATACTAATTTAAAACCTCTACAGATAACTATATTGTAGGGGTTTTACTATATCTTAAAAAGAGCGAGATTTTATAATTTTATTGACTGGTATTATTTAAAAAAGAAGTCAGTAACAGCTTCAGTTTCAAGAGTGGTTGTAAGAGGAGTGCGATAAGTCAAAGTTACAGTTGGAAAATATGCAGATAATTACTAAAAAAGCCCTTTCATTCTAAAAGGGCTTTTTCTATTTTCGTTTAGGCTACGCTAAAATTAAACGCGTTTAAAGTCTAAATGAACAAGTTTTGGTTTAGTCGGGTGGCGTTGAATGGCTTGTACTTTAACTTGCTCTTCTTTGCCGGCAACAACGATAGTTAATACTTCGTTATAGAACGCATCGTGGATTTGGGCGTTGTTAACTTTATCGTGATCTAAAATGATGGATACAGGCTCTGCTTTACCGCCGTAGATGATTGCAGGCACTTGACCATTATGACGCAGGCGGCGGCTCGCACCCTTACCTTGCGCCGAACGAACTTCAGCTTCAAATTTGAATGACATTGTTTAAGTCTCATTATTGGGGAACGAATGTTCCGTGAATCAAAAATAGCAGGCGACCCAGCTATTCCCAAAAAATTAACGGCAAAAAGCCGAGCGCATATTTTAATGCGGTTTTATTAAAAAGCAAGACTAATTTCATCGAATATCCTGTTTGATAATGTTATTTTTAATGGTTTGTCAGTTTATTTTAAACAGGGTAAGTAATGGGATTTTGTGGAAAATAATTGTAAAATATGCGGCGATTTTTTAACGTATCATTCTACTTTGGAGGTCTAGTTAAATGGGGCATTCTACATCATTAAGTCCTGATAACATTCAAGATGTGAAGAAGGCGATTTTGCATAAATTGGTATTTGCATTAGGGGTTGAACCACGGGAAGCGAGCCGGCGTAACTGGCTGAATGCAGCTCTGCGTGTTGTGCGGGATCTGTCCACTCAATCGTGGCTGCAAACCCGTCGCAGCCAAGCGGCAAATACCAGCCGCCGTGTCTATTATCTCTCTATGGAGTTTTTGATGGGGAGAACCTTCAGTAATGCAATGATTGCAGAAGGTGTTTATGAATTAGTGAAAGCGGCGTTTGATGAACTGGGGCAGGATTTAGAGGATATTATCAACGAAGAAGGCGATCCCGGTTTAGGCAACGGCGGGTTAGGGCGTTTAGCCGCCTGTTATATGGACAGCTTAGCTGCAATGAAAATTCCGGCTATCGGCTATGGGATTCGCTATGAATACGGTATGTTCCGCCAAGAAATTAAAAATGGGGAACAAGTGGAGCATCCGGATTATTGGCTTGAGCAAGAATTTGCTTGGCCTTATGTGCGTGCCAGTAAGCGTTTTAAAGTCCGTTTTGGCGGCAGAACGTGGCAGGAAGGTAAGAAGACCCATTGGCGTGCGGAAGAAGAAATTATTGCACAGGCGCACGATCAACTGATCCCCGGTTTTGAAATCTCCGCAACCAATAGTTTGCGGCTTTGGTCTGCCCACGCCGGTGAAAAAGTGTTTGATTTGGCGGATTTTAACCGAGGTGATTATTTTGCGGCAATGAGCCGCCAAAACAGCTCGGAAAATGTGTCTCGAGTGCTTTATCCTGACGACTCTACCTACAACGGACGGGAATTACGTTTGCGTCAAGAATATTTTCTGTGTAGTGCCTCGGTGCAAGACATTCTTCGCCGCCACGAAGTCGAATCCGGATCTTGCGAGAATTTAGCCGATAAAGTGGCAATTCACTTGAATGATACGCACCCGACCCTCGCCATTCCGGAGTTGATGCGTATTTTAATCGACGATAAAGGCTATGACTGGGCAAAAGCGTGGGAAATTACCCGCAAGACCTTCTACTATACCAACCACACTTTGATGAGCGAAGCCCTTGAAAGCTGGCCGGTAGAAATGATTGCCCGTATTTTACCTCGTCATTTACAGATTATTTTTGAGATTAACGAATGGTTCTTGCAACAAGTACGGGAAAAATTTGTCGGAGATGACGATCTTGTCCGCCGAGTCTCCATTATTGACGAAAACGGCGAACGCCGAGTACGAATGGCGTGGCTGGCAGTGATTGCCTCAAGCAAAGTAAACGGGGTGGCGAAAATCCATTCCGACTTAATGGTAGAATCCATCTTTGCCGATTTTGCCCGCATTTACCCGGAACGTTTTACCAATGTTACGAACGGTGTAACCCCTCGCCGTTGGATTCAGATTGCCAATCCGGGATTAACCCGCATTTTAGATAAACATATCGGGCAAAACTGGCGAACAGCGCTGACCGAGTTGGATAAATTAAACCGCTTGATTGACGATCCGAATGTTCAAGCGGAAGTGATGGCGGTTAAAGTTGAAAATAAACGCAAACTTGCCGCTTACATTGAAAAAACACAAGGGATTACGCTTAATCCAGAAGCGATTTTTGATGTACAAATCAAGCGTATCCATAAATATAAACGCCAGCAGCTTAACGTGCTACACATCATCACCCTTTATAACCGTATCTTGAAAAATCCGACAGCAGACTGGCAGCCGAGGGTATTTATTTTTGCCGGTAAAGCCGCCAGTGCATATTATGCGGCGAAAAAGGTGATCCGCCTGATCAATGATGTGGCAAACGTGGTGAATAATGACCCCCGTATCCGAGATTTAATCAAAGTGGTGTTTATCCCGAATTACAGCGTAAGCCTAGCACAACTGATTATTCCGGCGGCGGATCTTTCCGAGCAGATTTCCCTTGCCGGTACGGAAGCCTCAGGTACGTCAAATATGAAATTTGCGTTGAACGGTGCATTAACGATAGGCACGCTAGACGGCGCCAATGTCGAGATTTTGGAGAGAGTAGGGCGGGAGAATATTTTCATCTTCGGTCATACGGTGGAACAGGTGGAGGCTTTACGCCGCAACGGTTATTCACCCTACCACTATTTTGAACGGGACTGCGCGCTCAACGAAGCAATCTCACAAATTCTGAACGGCAAATTTTCACCGGACGATCCGTATCGCTACCAAGATCTGATTTTAAATTCAGGGGATTACTATCAAGCCTGCGCCGATTACCGCAGCTATGTGGACACGCAAGAACAGGTCGCCGATTATTTCCGCAATAAAAAAGCGTGGGCACGTTCAGCGATGATTAACATTGCCAATATGGGGTATTTCTCATCGGATCGATCCGTGCTGGATTATGCCCGTGAGATTTGGCAGATTGAGCCAATGAGCGATGAACAGATTGCCACGCAACCTAAAATCGCCGAGTTATTTACTGACGCTACCGAGCGTGTGAGATCGAAATAGAGGCCTTACAAGCGGTCAGTTACGATGGAAAACGTGCAAAATCAATGATATGCCGTAGGGGATAAAGTTGAATTTTAGGCACGTTTTGTTAGTGATTGTGATAAGCGCAAGTCATTGCTGATTATGATGAAAGGGACACCAATGCGGTGTCCCTTTTAGATTGAACTAGCCGTTTTATGTATTTGAGACACAATGCTGCCATTTGCAAAAAATGCCCTTAAACCGACCGCTTGTGGTGAGGTTTAAATCTCTGTTTTCTCTTTGTACTCGCACAGATCTTCAATAATGCACGAGCCGCAGCGGGGCTTGCGGGCAATGCAGGTGTAGCGTCCGTGCAAAATAAGCCAATGATGCACATCGACTTTAAATTCATCAGGCACAACCTTCAGTAGCTTTTCTTCCACTTTCACCACATCTTTTCCGGGGGCAAAATTGGTGCGGTTAGACACACGGAAAATATGGGTATCGACCGCAATGGTCGGCTGCCCGAAAGCGGTGTTCAGTACTACATTGGCGGTTTTACGTCCTACACCGGCGAGGGCTTCCAATTCCTCACGGGTTTGTGGCACTTCACCATTGTGCTTTTCAATGAGATCTCGACAGGTTTTGATGATATTTTCTGCCTTGCTGTTATATAAGCCGATCGTTTTGATGTAGGATTTTAAGCCGTCCACGCCAAGATCCAAAATCGCTTGCGGGGTATTGGCGACAGGGTAAAGTTTGGCGGTCGCTTTATTGACGCCGACATCGGTGGCTTGCGCCGACAAAATCACCGCAATCAGTAATTCAAACGGGTTGCTGTAATTAAGCTCGGTCGTGGGGTGGGGATTTTGATCCCGTAAACGCGTTAAAATTTCAATACGTTTTGCTTTGTTCATTATTTATCCTAAGAAAAGTAGCCTTGATCGATCAGCATTTTGCCAACCATTATGAGCGACATTGTAACAATCAACGGGCGGATAATCTGCTTACCCTTGCTGATTGCCACTTTTGCGCCAAGCGTGCCGCCGATAACCTGACCGATCATCATTACCAACCCCACTTTCCACAAAATATCGCCGCCCAGTGCGAAAAAGAGTAGTGAGGCAATATTAGAGGTAAAATTAAGCACTTTCGCGTGAGCCACACTTTTGGTTAAATTAAAGCCGAGTAGGAGTAAAAATGCGAGGGTGAGGAATGAGCCGGTCGCCGGGCCGAAAACGCCGTCATAAAAGCCGATACCGACAGCCGCTGTAAAGGCAAATAGCGGGTAACTAAGGCGTTGTTTACGATCGTTATTGCTGATAGACGGGCTGAATAAAAAATAGAGCGCAATCAACAGAATGAGAAAGGGTAAGATCGCTTTGAGAGCATTGACATCAATGTTCTGCACCAACAGCGTGCCGAGCGATGCGCCGACAAAGGTCATTAGGATGAGCAGCCAAATTTGGCGTAGATTGACGGCTTTCTGACGCAGAAAATAGAGCGAGGCAGAAAACGAACCGCCACACGCCTGTAATTTGTTCGTGCCGAGGGCGACTGCTGGCGGCATACTCGTTGCCAATAATGCCGGAATGGTGAGTAGCCCGCCACCGCCTGCGATAGCATCAATAAAGCCCGCCACTAACGCCACACCAAAGAGCAGCGAGAGCATATCCAATCCTAATTCCATCTGTGCCTCCGACTGTTAATAGATAACCATCTCGTTACGGTGCAATGCCACCGCACCAAATTCATAGCCGAGTAGTTGCTCGATCTCGTTGGATTTTTTGCCCTTAATCAATGCCAATGCTTCACTGTTATAACGGCTGATGCCGAGAGCTAACGGCTTGCCTGCTTGATTGAGGATTTTCACCACTTCGCCACGGGCAAATTGCCCTTCAATATGGATAATCCCGGCGGGAAGTAAAGATTTATGCTGAATTAACAACGCGTCTTCAGCCCCTTGGTCAATCGTAATCGTGCCTGCCGGCGGTGCGCCGAACAGCCACTGTTTGCGTCCTTCAATACGGTCGGCTTGCACTAAAAAGCGTGTGCCGAGGGCTTCCCCTTTGACGAGAGATAAAATCACATTTGGCGTTTCGCCCGAAGCAATAACGGTTTCTACGCCGGAGCGGGTTGCAATATCGGCGGCGGTAATTTTGGTACTCATACCGCCTGTGCCTAAGCCCGTTACGCTGCCGCCGGCGATTTGGCGAATATCTGGCGTGATTTTTTCGACCACGGAAATCGGTTTGGCATTTTGGTTGGTGCGTGGATCGCTGTCGAACAATGCGGTTTGATCGGTGAGTAAAATCAACTGCTCCGCTTGTGCCAAGATAGCGACAAGAGCGGATAAATTATCGTTATCGCCAATACGAAATTCAGCGGTTGCCACCGCATCATTTTCATTGATGATCGGGATAATCTGCTGCTCAAGCAGGGCGGTTAAGGTATCACGAGCGTTCAAAAAATGGTCTTTATTTTCAATATCGGCACGGGTGAGCAACATTTGCCCGATTTTGATATTGTAAATTGAAAACAGGCTTTCCCAGACTTGAATAAGTTGGCTTTGCCCGACGGCTGCCAGTAATTGCTTGCTGGCAAGGGTGGCAGGCAGCTCACGGTGTCCCAAATAATCCCGCCCCGCCGCCACCGCACCGGAGGTAACTAAAATCAGCCGATGCCCTTGTTGGTGTAGCTCGGCGATCTGTTTGACGATGTCCAACATATGCGGGCGGCTGAGATGCTTTGTCCCGTGAGTGAGGGTACTCGTCCCCAATTTAATTACGATGGTTTTAGTCATTATTTTTTGCAGAAAAAGAAAAGAAACTGACCGCTATTATCTGCTAAAATCCATTTTATTTCAAAGAGAGAGTGTGAATGAAAATTAGCTTAATTGTGGCAAGAAGTCGAAATAAAGTGATAGGTAAAGATAATGCAATGCCGTGGCATTTACCGGTGGATTTGGCGTGGTTTCGTGAAAATACGGTGGGGAAACCGGTGATTATGGGGCGAAAAACCTACCAGTCTATCGGGCGGCTATTGCCGAAACGCCCGAATATTATTTTATCCCGTACGCATTTTGAGGTGGAAGGGGCGTATGCCGCCACGGATTTGGCACAAGCGGTCGCGTTAGCGCAAAAACTTGCAACGGGCGATGAAATAATGATTATTGGCGGCGGGGCTATTTTCCAACAGGCGATCGCTTTGGCAGATACCCTGTATTTAACGGACATTCAAGCCGATATTGACGGCGATACTTTCTTTGATTTTGATGAAAGCCAATGGGATTTGACCGCCGAAAAATATGTAATGAAAGATGAGCAAAATCCGTATGACTGCCGGTTTATGATCTTAGCAAAACGGCAATAGTTGACTATTTTGCTAACTTTTTGAACGGATAGCGTGAATGACTGTGATCTATTTCACAAATCAGTAACATTACGCTTTCTTATTTGTAAATTTTTACTAAAATACGGCGATAATTCGGAACTTCTCTTTTTTATTTATCTGATTTGGAGGGCTTATGGCTCTATTTCTGAGTATTTTTCCTATCGTATTGCTGATTTACCTAATGGTTAAACGCAATGCACTTCCTTCTTACCTTGCATTGCCGTGGATTGCGGTGGTCGTGCTGATTATCCAACTTATCTATTTCGGCACGGATATTACACTCGTCAGTGCCAATATTGCCTCTGCAATTGTGGCGGTGCAAACGCCGATTACGGTAATTTTCGGGGCAATTTTATTCAACCGTTTTTCCGAAGTCTCCGGGGTAACTAATACCTTGCGTAAATGGCTCGGTAATATCAATCCGAATCCGGTGGCGCAAATTATGATCATCGGTTGGGCGTTCGCCTTTATGATTGAAGGGGCGAGCGGTTTCGGTACACCGGCAGCGATCGCCGCACCGATTTTGGTCGGGTTAGGTTTCCCGCCGTTAAGAGTGGCAATGTTGGCGTTGGTAATGAACTCCGTGCCGGTCTCTTTTGGTGCGGTCGGCACACCGACGTGGTTCGGAATGGGGCCGTTACAACTGGGTGAAGCGCAAATTTTGGAGATCGGCTCAATTACCGCCTTTATCCACTCTTTTGCGGCATTGGTAATTCCATTGATGGCGTTATTGCTTATCGTTTCTTGGCAAGAGATCCGCAAAAACCTCGTGTTTATTTACATTAGCGTCTTTGCCTGTGTGGTGCCGTATTTCTTGTTAGCACAAGTTAACTACGAATTTCCGTCATTAGTGGGTGGTGCAATCGGGTTATTGATTTCTGTCTTGGTGGCAAACAAAGGCATCGGCTTGGCAAAAGTGGAAAATACGCTGGAACAAAGCAGTGTTTCGACCGGTGAAGTGGTTAAAGCCTTATTCCCGACCGGTTTATTGATTGCTATTTTAATTATTACCCGTATCCACCAATTACCGTTTAAAGCAATGATGAACGATGCGGCGTCGTGGTTTAGCGTCCAACTCGGTTCATTAGGGTTGTTTGACATTAGCCAAGGGTTAATTTTCAGTTTGAAAAATATTTTTGGTACCTCAATCAATGCGAGTTATAAATTACTCTATGTGCCGGCACTTATCCCGTTTGTGATTACCGTGTTAATTGCGATTCCGGTATTTGCGGTATCGGCTGGCAAAACGAAAGATATTTTTGTCGGCAGCTTTAAACAGACCAAAAATCCGTTCTTCGCCTTAGTCGGTGCATTGATTATGGTGAATTTAATGCTAGTGGGCGGCGACGGTTCAATGGTAAAAATTATCGGCAAAAGTTTTGCTGAAGCCACCGGTGAATACTGGACGTTGTTTGCTTCATACCTAGGGGCTGTGGGGGCGTTCTTCTCCGGTTCAAATACCGTTTCAAACTTAACGTTCGGTAGCGTACAGCTATCAACAGCGGAATTAACCGGTTTATCCGCAAGTCTCATTCTTGCATTGCAATCCGTTGGCGGTGCAATGGGGAATATGGTGTGCATCAATAATATTGTTGCGGTAAATTCCGTGTTAAATATTGAGAATAAAGAGGGTGCTATTCTGAAGAAAACCGTTGTGCCAATGATCATTTACGGTATTATTGCCGCATTGGTTGCACTGTTTATTGTGCCGATTTTCTACGCACTTTAAAACACGTTAGTATTTTGTTATTTCAAAACAAGCGGGTATATTTTGTTAATTTTTTACAAAATCATACCGCTTGTTTTCTGCTTTTCATTTTTCCGTTTTGTGGGATTGCCGATTAAGCAAACTATGGCTTAGCAAGGCAATATTTGAATGACGGTATTTATTTTTTATATTTTGAGTTTATTGGAGTGATTATGAACGTTAATTTTTACGTAACCTGTATCGCCGATGTGGTGAAAGCCGGGGTAGCCAAAAATAGCGTATTATTGCTGGAGAAGCTCGGTTGCAACGTAACTTTCCTTGAAAAACAAGGCTGTTGCGGACAACCGGCAATCAATAGCGGTTATACCAAGCAGGCTTTAGCGGGAATGAAGAACTTGGTTGAAACCTTTGAGGTAAATGATGATCCGATTGTTGCCCCTGCCGGCTCTTGTGTTTATGCGATCAAAAACTATCCGGACTATTTTGAACGCTTCGGCGAAAGCGAGTGGGCAAAACGGGCAGAAAAAGTTGCCAACCGTTTCCACGATCTGACCGATTTTATCGTGAATAAATTGGGCGTAACCAACGTAGGTGCGCAATTAACCGGACGCGCTGTCTATCACCCCTCCTGCAGTCTTTTCCGTAAATTAGGCGTTGTCAATGAACCTGTTACCCTATTGCAAAATGTGAAAGGGCTAGAATTATTGCCAATTCACAACCAACAGACCTGTTGCGGCTTCGGTGGCACATTCTCCGTTAAAATGGCGGAGATTTCCGGTGAAATGGTTACGGAGAAAGTCGCACATATTGCCGATGCGGAGCCGGATTATTTAATCGGTGCAGATGTCAGTTGCTTGTTGAATATTGGCGGGCGTTTAAGCCGTGAGGGCAAAAACGTCAAAGTAATGCACATTGCCGAAGTGTTAATGCAGGGAGGGAACTAAAATGTCGTTAAAAACCAGCCATCTTGCCTTTAAAGCCCGTGTGGATAACCAAATCCATAATGAAATGATGCGCAAAGCCATTGTCAAAGCGCAAGAAACTATCGGCACAAATCGTCAAAAAATGGTGGACGAGCTAGGGCACTGGGAGGAGTGGCGTGATCTCTCCAAACAAATTCGTAACCACGTTCTTGCCAATTTAGACGCTTATCTTCATCAACTTAGCGAAAAAGTAATTCAAAACGGCGGTAAGATTTATTTTGCAGAAACGGCAGAGGAAGCCACCGCTTACATTCGCCAAGTGGCACTGGAAAAGAAAGCGAAAAAAATTGTGAAGTCCAAGTCTATGGTAACGGAAGAAATCGGGCTGAACGAGGTGCTTGAAAAAGAGGGAATGAGCGTTGTTGAAACGGATTTGGGCGAATATTTGCTGCAAATCGTTGGCGATAAACCGTCTCATATTGTTGTGCCGGCAATTCACAAAGATCGCCATAAAATCCGTCAAGAATTACACGATACGTTAGGCTATGACGGCCCGGAAACACCGGAAGCAATGACGCTGTTTGTACGGGAAAAAATCCGCCAAGATTTCTTGGAAGCAGACATCGGCATTAGCGGCTGTAACTTTGCAGTGGCGGAAACCGGCTCAGTCTGTTTAGTTACCAACGAAGGTAACTTACGTCTGGCAACCACTGTGCCGAAAACGCACATCGCAGTAATGGGAATGGAGCGTTTAGCGCCGACTTTCAAAGAAGTCGATGTACTGATTACAATGTTGGCTCGCAGTGCGGTAGGGGCAAAACTCACCGCTTACAATACTTGGCTGACAGGCCCTCGCCTTGAGGGTGAAACGGACGGGCCGGAAGAGTTTCACTTAGTGGTAGTGGATAACGGTCGCTCAAAAATCTTAGCCAGCGAATTTAAGGAAGTATTGCGTTGTATCCGCTGCGGTGCTTGTTTGAATACCTGTCCGGCATACCGTCAAATTGGCGGGCACGGCTACGGTTCGATTTATCCGGGCCCGATTGGTTCAGTGATTTCACCGCTGTTGGGCGGTTATGAGGAATTTAAAGAGCTACCGTATGCCTGCTCATTGTGTACGGCGTGTAACTCGGTTTGTCCGGTGAAAATCCCGCTTGCGCAGTTGATCTTAAAACACCGCGAGCATATTGCTCAAAACGGGATGACGCCGGCGGCAGAGCGTCTATCCATTTTCGGCTTTAATTTTGCCAATTCCCATCCAACCTTATGGAAAGTCGGGGTGAATTTGGGGGCAAAAGTTGCCGGTAAATTGATTAAAAACGGCAAAGCACCGATTGAAGTCGGTGCATTGGCGGAATGGACGAAAGCACGGGATTTACCATCGGCAGAAGGACAAAGTTTCCGTGATTGGTTTAATAGCAGAGGGAAATAAAATGGATATGCAAAATCGTGAGAATTTTCTGAATAAATTGGCGGAAAAAATGGGGAAATCCCGCCAATTAACGCCTGAACCGATGCCGGAATTGGTCAATGATTATCCGCAAACCCGCTTAACCGATCGCAGCCAAGCAGTCCTCTGCAACGAATTTATTGAGTTTGCACGAGTGATGATGGCAGATGTTGTGGTAGCAAACGCGGAAGATGCTGCACAGACTCTTATTGAGATCTGTGAGAAATACGGTGGCGGTAGTGTAATTTTAAATAATGACAGCCGTTTAGCCGACTTAGGCATTCTATCGGCAGTGCAAAGCCGATTTGAAAGCTATGTTTGGGATCACGATCAAGGGCAAAATAATATTGCACAGGCGGAAAAAGCGGACATCGGCATTGTTTACGGCGAATACGGCTTGGCGGAGTCGGGCGGTATCGTGTTATTTTCGGACAAAGCCTTTGGACGTTCGGTCAGTTTATTGCCGGAAACCTCGATTGTTGTGTTGAGAAAAAGCAATGTCTTGCCGCGCGTTGCCCAACTGGCAAATATTTTAGATGCAAAAGCGAAACAGGGCGAAAGAATGCCGTCTTGTATCAACATTATCTCCGGCCCAAGTGCGACTGCCGATATTGAGTTAATCAAGGTCGTTGGGGTACACGGCCCGGTTTCTAAAGTGTATTTAGTGATTGACGATCTGTAATTTGCAAAAAATATAAGTAAAAAGACCGCTTGTTGTGAAAGACAAGCGGTCTTTTTTAGAGGAAAACTCCCTATGTGTAGCTAATCCACAAGCGGATATTCTCCACCGGATTAAGTGGTAAACTCATTTCAATTAGTTCAACACCCAAACCCGCCCAAAGTGTTTCATATGACCGGCTTGATGCCCCGCCTGATCACCGATGCCTTGGTATAGATCGAAATGTTGCCCTTTCACCGCACCGCCGCGATCTAAAGCAACCATTAAGCGTAATTGATGTTTGCCTGTCCAGTTCCCTTTTTGGTCGATAAGTGGCATTTCCACTAATAATACACTACCGGAAGGGACAATATTGGTATCCGAAGCTACCGATGCCAATGCCACGAGCGGCACACCAGCAGAGCCTTTCACATCAAAGGTATTGTCCGGTCGGAAATAAACAAACGAACGGTTTTGCTCAAGCAAGGATTGTACTCGGGAAGGGTTGCGGGCTGCCCACGCTTTGATCGCTTGCGTGGACATCTTTTCCTTTGGAATTTCGCCGGCTTCAACCAGTAATCGCCCGATGCCCGTGTAGCTGTAACCGTTTTTGTCTCCGTAGGCAAAGTGGCGTAAATTGCCGTTGCCGATATCGACAAAACCGCTTCCTTGGACTTCCATTAAAAAGTTGTCCAACATTGAATTGCTATACGCCAGCTCAAGCCCTTTTCCCGCTAATGCACCATTATAAATCTCTGCACGAGTATATTTTTTATTGCCTTTCGGAATAGTGTAGATCGGGTGGCGGAACTGCCCTTGCGGTATAGTTCTGGCTTTAATCACCGGAATGAAATAGCCTGTCATCATCACATTTTGATAGCCGTCTTGCCCTCGCATTAAACGGGCGTTGATACCGTATCTTGACAGCTCGTTGATATTTGCCCCTGCTGCAACCCAAGACGATAATTTGCCATAGGTGTGAGCGTAGCGGGCGGTGATATTGTTGGAATACGCCCGAACATTAGCGATTTGACGCATAAAATCACGGCTATTGGCAATTTTGCCATTAACACCAACCCGAGCCGTCGATACCATAGGCAAACTGCTTGAGATAAATTGCCGTCCCTGAAATTTTGCCCCAAATTTGACGGTATCCGGATCGATACGTGAGGTTTTTTTCGTCGTTTTGGTGCTGCAGCCGACTGCTAACAGTGCAATACCGGTTAAAAGAGCAATTTTTTGAGATGCTTTCCAAGCCATAGAATGTGTGTCCTTTAAACGAAGTAAATAAGATGTTAAAAGAGTGCTTAGAGTAACAAAAAAACAGGTAAAACGGTATAAAAATTATTGTCGTAAAAAAGAGCTTAATTTGGTGATTTTATCCTAATATTGCCTTTTTCTTAGGCATTTAAACTGCTAAAACGCGATTACTACTTGCGTTTATACGTTTTTACGCTATGATAAGCCTATCTGACGCGGGGTGGAGCAGCTTGGTAGCTCGTCGGGCTCATAACCCGAAGGTCGTTGGTTCAAATCCAGCCCCCGCAACCATTTCTAATATTTTCTATTCTTAATTCCCTTTTTTAAGCTGAACAAATCCTTTATACTCAAATCCCTATTTTATATTATCGAGGCTGTGCTATGTCGGTGATTCATCAACCTTCATTAAACCAATTTATCTATTTGACAGATGAGGGGCAGCAGGGCGGTGTGTTGGCGTATCGTTATCTTTCCGAGGCTAAAATTGAGGCTTTTCACACCAAAGTTGTGCCAGAGTTACAAGGCAAAGGCATTGCGGGGGAACTCTACAATGCCTTGATTGCGTTTGCGTTGCAACAGCATTTAAAGATTAAACCGAGTTGCAGTTATGTTGATGCAAAAATGCGCCGTAATCATTCGGCGCTGATAGGCTAGTTTTTCACGAGCAGCGCCACCGCTTCGCAGGCGATGCCTTCGCCTCTGCCGGTAAAGCCAAGTTTTTCGGTGGTAGTGGCTTTAACGTTTACTTGGCTGATGTCGCACTGCAAATCTTCGGCGATAGCCTGACGCATTTGATCGATATAAGGACGCATTTTAGGCGCTTGTGCAATAATAGTTACATCAACATTGCCGACTTTATAGCCGCTAGCCTGTACCTGACGATAAGCCTCAATCAATAACCCGCGGCTGTTTGCCCCTTTGTATGCCATATCCGTATCGGGAAATAGTTTGCCGATATCACCTAAGGCGGCTGCACCGAGTAGGGCATCGGTGAGTGCGTGAAGTGCCACATCGCCGTCCGAGTGGGCAATAAAACCTTTTTCATAAGGAATGCTGACGCCGCCGATAATCAGCGGGCCTTGTTCGCTAAAGGCGTGTACGTCAAAGCCGTGTCCGATTCGTATCATTTTATGTTCCTTCTTTCATCAAATAAAATTCGGCGAGGGCTAAATCCTCCGGCCGAGTGATTTTAATATTGTCGCTGCGACCTGCCACTAATTGCGGGTGAAAACCGGCATATTCCATTGCGGAGGCTTCGTCCGTTACCGTAAATCCCTGTTGAAAGGCAGCGTTTAATGCTGTTTTTAGCTTCCCTGCCGGAAAAAATTGCGGGGTAAGTGCGTGCCAAAGGGCTGAGCGATCTTCGGTGCGGGCAATGTGCGTGCCGTTTGCCCGTTTGATAGTATCGATCGCCGGCGTAGCTAAAATTGCACCTTGCGGGTCGTCAATTTGCAAAAGTTTGTCGAGATCTGACCGCTTGAGGCAAGGTCTTGCTGCATCGTGAACCAGCACCCAGCAGTGATCGTCCACCACGCTCAACGCGTTAAAGACCGATTCGGCACGGGTTTCACCGCCAAATACAAGCTGAATCTTATCCGATTTTAGCTGTGCGATTTGCGGATAATATTGATCTGTTTCAGAGACGGCGACAACAATTTTCCGTATATGCGGGTGGGTGAGAAAACAGTCTAGCGTATGCTCCAAAATTGTTTTGCCGTGTAGCATTAAATATTGTTTCGGAAACGGCGCATTCATTCGGCTGCCGACACCGGAGGCAGGGATAATCGCTATAATTTCACGCATCATTGATTCCATTAGTTTTTTGGTACGATACGGTAGAAGGTTTCATCGCTTTTCACCATTTCTCGCTCAAGGCGAGCCCGTTCTTCTAAGGCATTCACGCCGTATTTCAGATCGTGAATTTCGGCAGAAATCAACGCATTGCGTGCTTCAAGTTGCGCTTTTTTATCGCTTAATTGTGCAACGGCTTGTTTGGCATCTTGATATTCTAACCAGCCGTTTTGCCCAAACCAAAAGAGGTATTGAAAATAAAAAAAGACGCCGGATAAACTAATAATCAGTAAGCGCATAGAGTGTCTAAAAATACTATCGGATAGCGTATTTTACTCTGATTTTGCAATAGTCGTGGCAAAAAACAAAAAATTTTTTACCAATATTGAAAAGTTTGAAGTATGTAACATTTTTTTGAAGCGAAATCCCCTATAATCCGGCTCATCAATTTTATTCTTCAACTTATTAAACGAGGTAGAATCTTATGTTGAATCGTGTGGAACAGGAACTCTTAGCGTTGGGCATTACTAATGTCAAAGAAATCGTGCATAACCCAAGCTATGAACAGCTTTTTGAAGAAGAGATGAAACCGGGGCTGGAAGGTTTTGAAAAAGGAACGCTCACAACATCTGGTGCAGTGGCAGTGGATACGGGGATTTTTACTGGTCGTTCGCCAAAAGATAAATATTTAGTATTGGACGAAAACACCAAAGACACGGTTTGGTGGACATCCGATGCGGTTAAAAATGACAACAAACCGATGAACCAAGCCACTTGGCAGAGTTTAAAAGAGCTGGTAACTCATCAACTGTCTAATAAACGTTTATTTGTGATTGACGCATTCTGTGGGGCGAATAAAGACAGCCGCGTTGCCGTGCGTATCGTTACGGAAGTGGCGTGGCAGGCGCATTTCGTGAAAAATATGTTTATCCGCCCGAGTGAAGCGGAATTGGCAACATTCAGCCCGGATTTTGTGGTGATGAACGGCTCGAAAGTAACGAACCCGAATTGGAAAGAGCAGGGCTTAAACTCCGAAAACTTTGTTGCGTTTAATTTAACCGAAAAAATTCAGCTTATTGGCGGTACTTGGTACGGCGGCGAGATGAAAAAAGGCTTGTTCTCGCTGATGAATTACTGGCTACCATTAAAAGGCATTGCGTCAATGCACTGTTCGGCAAATGTGGGCGAAGCAGGCGATGTGGCGGTCTTCTTTGGTTTATCCGGTACGGGTAAAACCACCCTTTCTACCGATCCGAAACGTAAATTGATCGGGGACGATGAACACGGCTGGGATGATGACGGAGTTTTCAACTACGAGGGCGGCTGCTATGCGAAAACGATCAAGCTATCTCCTGAAAACGAACCGGATATTTACGGCGCAATTAAACGTGATGCGTTATTGGAAAACGTAGTGGTTCGGGCAGACGGTTCGGTAGATTATGATGACGGCTCAAAAACAGAAAACACCCGTGTGTCTTATCCGATTTACCATATTAAAAACATTGTTGAGCCGGTTTCTAAAGCGGGGCACGCCAAAAAAGTGATTTTCTTAACTGCGGACGCATTTGGGGTATTACCGCCGGTATCTAAATTAACGCCGGAGCAGACCAAATATTATTTCTTATCGGGCTTTACTGCGAAATTAGCCGGTACGGAGCGAGGTATTACCGAGCCGACACCGACATTCTCCGCCTGTTTTGGTGCAGCTTTCCTCTCGCTACACCCGACAAAATATGCCGAAGTGTTGGTAAAACGAATGGAAGCGTCAGGAGCGGAAGCCTACTTAGTCAATACCGGCTGGAACGGCACGGGTAAACGTATCTCAATTAAAGATACCCGCGGTATTATTGATGCCATTTTAGACGGTTCTATCGAAAATGCGGAAATGCACCAATTACCGATCTTCGAGTTGGCAGTGCCGAAAGCCCTACCGGGTGTTGATCCGGCAATTCTTGACCCTCGTGATACCTATGCTGATGCAGCACAATGGCAAACGAAGGCAGAAGATTTAGCTGCCCGTTTTGTGAAAAATTTCGAGAAATATACCACTAACGAAGAAGGCAAAGCCCTTGTTGCCGCAGGGCCGAAATGCTAATTTAATCCCCTAACAAGCGGTCGGTTTTGCTACTTTTCTTGCAAAACCGACCGCTTGCTTTTCTATGTTTCTGCCTGTTTTAAAAACGCCATTACTTTACATTTCTCATTCGGCTGACAGTCGGAAATCGCCAATAGCCTTTGTTTCATTTCGGTAAGTTGTTGAATTTTCTGTTCGATAGTATGGATATGCTGTGCCACGATCGCATCGGCACAATGTGATTGCTCGACGTTTTGCAACGCTTTAAGTTGCCTAATTTCCTCAATGCTGAACCCAAGCGTTCGGCAGGTTTTAATAAAGTTTAACTCGTTGATATGGGCTTGGGTAAATAAGCGATAACCATTTTCCGCTCGTTGCGGTTCGGTCAGCAACCCGATTTTCTCATAGTAGCGAATCGTTTCGAGGTGAATGCCGGTGATCCGACTAAGCTGCCCTTTTTTGAAAAATGTTAACATCGGTATTGACCTTGTAGTAACTACACCTTTTATCTTAACAACCGAATAGTAGTGAAGTTAATTAAGGAGTTTTTATGTCCCACTCTCATTCCCACGCAGCGCATAATCATCACCACGATCACCACCATATTCCGCAAGATAAGCGTACATTGTTGATCAGCTTTAGCATTATTGCCGGTTTTATGCTGGTGGAATTTGTCGGCGGATATTGGTTTAATAGCCTTGCTTTAATGGCAGATGCCGGTCATATGGCAAATGATGCCTTGTCGTTGGGGCTGGCGTTGCTCGCGCTGTGGGTTTCCGTTCAGCGTTCGAAGGTATCGCAGATTTTGGCTGTCGTCAATGGGGTATCGTTATTACTGATTGCAGGTTATATTATTTGGGAAGCGATAGCGCGTTTGCAAAATCCGATCAAAATGTTACCGCTTCCAATGATGGCGGTCGCGATTATCGGGCTGATCGTCAATATTGTGGTGGCACGTTTAATGTTGAATGCGGATCATAATAACCTGAATATTCGTGCCGCTTATTTACACGTGTTAGCAGATTTGTTCGGTTCGATAGTGGCGATTTTATCGGGATTAGGGGCGTATTTGTTTGATTGGCAGTGGATCGACCCGCTTGCCAGCTTATTACTCAGCCTTATTATTTTACGCAGCGGCTGGCAGATCACTCAAGCCGCCATCGTTGCTCTAAAACGCTGAATGTGCAGGCTCATTGTCTTACCCCCTAATCATTGCATAGATTTTGTCAGATTAATTTGAGCTTAAATTTTTTTCTGCCCAAATTCGTTTTCCATCAACTAATGTTTCCATTGGCGTTCTTCCACAGCACATTTTTCCTCGATGGGTGTTAATGATCATGCAAAAATGCGCCAGGCTGATGCAGTAAGATCATCGAAAAGTGATCCACTGCATCTTTTGATAAACTCCTTGTTATTTAAACAGGGAATAACCTGGTATGCTTTGCATGGAAAC